>JANXDW010000027.1 GCA_025058515.1 Aigarchaeota archaeon | reverse complement strand
GGATATACTGGAGAGCCGATCTCGGTTTCACTCTACTCTCAAGGGATAAAAGCATTGGCTAAGAGTAAGAAGCTTTACAGATGGAGAGGGTTCTATAGTCTGAGTCCTCAGGATAGAACTATCCTACTAAAGGTTGGAGATGAGTACGTAGATCCTTCTGGAATATTTTGTAGAGAAGGACAACAAGTATTCTCAAATTTAAAAACACCTTTACTGGTTAAGATATCTTCCCCATTTCTAGATGGATACTTTCAGCATAAGAAGATATTTAGAAATAAACTTCTTTGGAAGCTTACTGTAGATAAGATAAAACAATTTGCTAACATTCCAGATATTAGAGATGTTAGAACAATTAAGAAAGGAAAGATGGTTAATGTTGAGTCAGATGTTGTAGTTGTTGGAGGTGGTTTAGCGGGATTGACTGCAGCATATACAGTTGGTAAGCTTGGTTTAAGAGTGGTATTAGTAGATGATTCTACTGAGTTAGGAGGTAGGATGAGATATGATTTCATGGATCTTCCAGGATTAAATCTACCTAGAGCATCGCTAATGATAAAACTCGTAAATGATGTTGGTAGTGTAGGTGTAAAGATCCTAAATAAAACAATATTTGCAGGTTTCTTCGAAGATTACGCAACAGCCTATTCTGAGGAGGAGAACACTCTCTATATCTTTAAAGCAAAAGCATACATCTTGGCAACTGGGAAGGTTGACCTACCATGCATATTTAGAGGTAATGATCTTCCAGGAGTTTTATCAGCTTCTACAGCTTTAGAGATGATGAACTGGTACAAGGTCAAACCTGGAAAGAAAGGAGTAATCCTGGGGGCCTCAGAATATGGTTTAAGAATAGCTCAACAATTAAAGAACTCAGATATAGATGTAATAATATTAGATTCTTCAAAAGTTTCTAATATTCCTTCTAGTTTAGAAAGAATTGGAGAATATATCTATAATGTGAGAGAAGTTGAAGTTTTAGGAGATAGATCTGTGGAGAAAGTCAAGATATTCCATGATGGTGTAGTTGAGGTTGTAGACACCGATTTTATCATCTGCTCTGCTCTCTCAAATCCAGACTTAAAGATCATAGGTCAACTATATTCTAAGACATTGTTTATAGATGGTGTAGGTTTTGTACCAGTTCACAGTAAGCATATGGAGGTGAAGGATAGAGTATTTGTAGCAGGAGGATCTACGGGATCGCCATATGGCATTCTACATGTGATCGAGGGAGAAATTGCTGGACTAGCCGCTGCTTCTATGTGTGGTGTAAAAGGATTGGAAGAAGAACTTTTCGAAAAAGTGAGAGAATACGATAAAAAGCTGTATGAAGTGGGTGCTACATGGAAAGAAAAAATCTTCAAAATGTTTTATGGAGTGTCTTTAGAAGATCTTTCCACCAACATATCATCTACCTCATCTAATATTTTTCTAGAGAAGCCTAGTAAGGATGCGTTCATATGCTTCTGCGAAGATATAACAACTAAGGATCTTGCTAGGACAGTTTTCGAGAAAGGTTATAGAATCCTAGAGCTTGTGAAGAGAAGCTCTGGGATATGCACTGGTAGATGTCAAGGAAGGTTATGTATGGTGAATGCATCTTTGTATATATCTCATTTAACGAATTTAGACCCAAATTATATTGGTTTAACTCGTATTAGACCACCAGCCATCCCTCTCCCTCTGTATGCATTAGCAGGTGATGAAGAGACATGAAGATCGCTGTAATAGGTGGAGGGATAAGTGGGCTATCTATCGCTTATAATCTAGCTCTGAGAAATGCTGGAGAGATACATGTCTATGAGAAGAAGTGGATTACTTATGGGTCGAGTACTAGGTCGGGAGCTCGGTTTAGAGTACATTTCTGGAGAGAAGAGAACTCTAAGTTTGCTATAGAATCTATTAAGAGACTTGAGAAGCTCTCTACTAAGATGGAGTGGAACCCTGTAATATATCGTGGAGGCTATCTATGGCTTATCACTAAAGAAAACATAGTTGAACAGTTTAGAGATGCAAATAAGATGTGGAGTAGATTAGGTGTACCAGGTATATTCTTAGATCAGAGAGAGGTAAAAGAAAGATATCCGTACATCATGGTTGACGATATATTATCTGCATTCTACGGTCCTCAGAATGGGAGCTACCATCACGATTACGTCTGCTTTGGATACTATTCTCTTGCAAAATCTCTTGGAGTACATTTTCATGAGATGACAACTGTAGATGAGCTCATAGTTTCAGAAAATAAGGTAAAGTATGTAAAGACAGACAAAGGAGAAGTCGATGTAGATATAGTCGTGTTAGCTACAGGTGCTTGGACAAACACTCTATTAGAGAAGCTTAGAATATCTTTGCCTACTGAGCCTTTGAGAAGAGAGGTATGCTTAACAGAACCATACCATTACTTTATAGAACCGTTAATAATAGATACCGAGTCATCTGCATATTTTGGTCAGACTCTTAAAGGAGAGATCCTAGGTTCAGTGGATTACCCTACTCCCAGAGGCTTAATAGATTTAGATGTAAGATTCAAGGTTATATCTGCATGGGCTAGAGCAATCTCAAAGAGAGTACCATTATTAAAGAACTCTAGAATCATGAGGACTTGGGCAGGATATTATATGATGTCTCTTGACGAGAGCCATATAATGGGTAGAGACCCTGAATGGCCTGAAGGACTATATGTAGCATTTGGTTATAGTGGTCACGGGTTCATGATGGCGCCGCTCGTTGGAGAATTACTTGCAGAAAACATAATTACAGGGAGAGTAGATGAATTGATGAAGCCATTCTTACCGACAAGATTTAAAGAGAACAAGTTAATAAAAGAGAAAATGGTAATTGGGTGATGCTATAAACCTCGAAGCAAGATAGATTATAACTTGGTTAACTCATATCCTTACGCAGATTCAATAAGTTCATCAGCTTTACAACTTCTCCTATACTTAAATAGACAATATTATCAGAGACCTATCCTAGATTAGATACATCTCTCCCAATCTTCTTCAACATTATGTTATATCATGTCATGAAGGGTGTTTGTACTGCGATTAGTATAAGTGCTAATGTTAATGGTGGGAATGAAGCCAGTGCTCCTGCTTTAATCCAATCTCTTAAAGAGATGTGTGCAAGCCTCTGTTTCTCCACCATCCCTACAGCTACTATATTGGCCGTACTACCTATAATCGTTAGATTCCCCAAGTATGTTGAACCGAAGAGTGCCGCCCACCATAATGGTGCTATATTGATCCCGAGAGCTGACATCTCATCTAGTACAGCTATCCAGAAAGCTACAGCTAGAATATTATCCATAATCGCTGACATAAGCCCAATTATATATCCGACTAGGAATAGAAATATCACAGGGTCTATTGTTGCGAGGAATGAGATCTCTTTAGCTAGAAGAGTAGTTACACCTGTTAGTTTTAGTGTTCCAACAGATGTGAAGAATAGTAGGAAGAAGAGTATAGTCCACCAGTCGACTCTCCTCTCTACGAGTTCTCTTGCTTTAACGTTCTCTATCAAGATCGTTGCAGCAGCTCCAATCATAGGTATACCTAGAAGCATGGTGTTCTTTGGGAGATTTAGAAGAATCTCCAACTGATTGTGAAAGACAAGTCCGCCAATTACTCCTAAGAATAGTATCGCTGTAAGAGGGTCTATCTTCCTCTGCGAATTTATCTCTATCTCACTTCCATCTGCCTTCACAATTATCTGAGCCTTCATCTTGCTTTCTACCGTCTTTAGATATGGTTTAAAGTAGATTATCATTAATCCTATGATCAGCATTAGTGAAGAGATGGCTATCGGTGTAGACCATCTTAGGAAATCTGAGAAACCATATCCCGATGCAAAAGCTATCATTACACCTACCGGGTTCCCTATTACCGTTGCACTACTACCTATGTTCGTTGCAAATACAGTCATAAGCATTAAAGGTATAAGCGAGACCTCAAGCCTATATGCAATGTTTATAACTATACTCATCATGAATAATATGGATGTAACTTCATCAACCATAGCAGCAAAAACTGCAGAGAGTACCATTAATAGAATTATTGTTCTATATGGCTTATTTCCAGAGTAATGCATAAGTTTGTCTACTAAGATCTCGAAGAATCTTCTCTCCTCTAAGAAGCCTATCACTATCATCATGCAGATAAGAAAGACTACTACATCTAGGTTAGCGTATTCTACAAAATGCTGTAAATCTAGTAAACCGGCTGCGAACAATATAGAGACTCCACCTAAAGCGAAGGCAAGTCTAAATCTCCAAAACATTATTGCTCCAGCAATTATAGAGGTGAAAGCAGTTAAGGAGAGAGATTGGCTTAGTGTAAATCCTGTTAGCTGTGAAGAGATTAATATGATTGACGGTATTGCGACATAGGCGAGAATCTTCTTCATATGTTCAACCAGCATCGTCTCTTTATTAAATGTTAATCTATCTTAGGCTTTGAGATAATAGTCAAGATACCCTCACGTTCATCAACATATATCTCATGATTAAGCTTTAGTAATGTCTTGAAAACATTCTCCCATGGAAACTTATCTGGTTTTAGAACTCTTATAACCATACCACCATATTCAGATGCACATTCACCAGAATCATCAATCAATAACTCTATTACTATTTCGGGGCAACAGATCGTATATTCCTTCTCACCTTTACTCTTGTATCCCATCCCGTCACTATCCTTTCTACGATCTACTTAAAAAGATTATCTCAATACAAACTACTCAAATAATATTTCATATGAAGAGATTCTATTTGATTTCTCATGTTTTGACTCTATTCGGATTCAATATTATAAAATCTTGATAAATATGAAGATGGCAACATGTGTTAAGGATGGATCTCGCTATCTATGTATGCTGTATTCTGATGTATTAAAATATTTTTCTAAATTGGTTGTTAAGATCTTCTACTAGCTTTTCTTCTCCTTGATTAATGGTTCAAGTCTTCTCTGGAGTTCTTCACTCGGCATAACGGTGTATTTTCTAGTTTTAGTCGGTATGGTTACGAGCCTGGCCGTCCATCCTTCTTCTAGTTTATCTGTAGAGCTTACTAAAGCTTTAAGAGCTAACTGTATTGCATCTTCCAGGCTAATATTCGATTGATAATTATTCTCTAAGTATTCTTTAACTCTATCCGCTCCTCTACCGATCGCCCACGCAGCATATTCTAAAACTAGTCCACTTGGTTCTGTATAGAATACTCTTGGACCAGTCTTATCTACTCCACCGAAGAGTAGAGCTGCACCGAAAGGTCTTACTCCAGCATGCTGCGTATATAGTTGCATAATATCTCCTATTCTTTTGGCCACTGCTTCTACTGTTGGTTCTTCATCATAGGAGAGTCTTAAGACTTGAGCGTATACTCTAGCATTATCTACGAGTACTCTTGCATCAGAGTTCAGACCTGCAGATACTGTTCCAATGTGCTCATCTATCTGGAAGAGTTTCCAAGAGAAGTTGGGGTTCTGCAATTTAGTATGCATTCTCTCTTCAACTGTTAAGACTACGCCTTCAGTACATAGTAGAGCTATAGCTGTTGACCCAGATCTAACAGTCTCAAGTGCATACTCAACTTGGTATAATCTACCTTGAGGTGAGAAAACTGTTATAGCTCTATCATATGCTCCTGCAATACCGAGCGCAGCCAATTCACTAACCCACCTAGATATATCATTAATCCTTCCTTAATAAAATTTACTAGATTCCTTATGATAAGCGTCATCATCTAATGCTAATTAAAGACCACTTCATAAGCTGTTTATTAAACTCTACTCAATGCTATAATTATGATTATTTGCTTGTCTGATTTTCAATTTCAGCATGTCTTCTAGTAAAAACATCTAAATACTGGGGAAGCAAAATGTACACGATGAACTCATTACTTCTAGTACTAGGACTGCTGATGATTTTAATTGGCTTTGTATTGATTCTCCTCTCTAGTATTGGTAAGAGAGTAGATGTTAAAGGTGGAGGAATAGTTATGATAGGTCCCATCCCTATAATACTCGGAGGTAAGGGGTTAAGACCAATACTACTATTCACGATCTTCATTATAATAATATTCTTATTTCTTACATTCACCCTATTAGGGGTCACTAGATATGTCTGAAGACGACTTAACGCTCATCTCGAAGAGCGCTCTAATCTTCATCGGATTATTTTTAATATTTTTTGGAATTATCTTAGCATTTCTAAGTTTAACTCCATTTACAGATATCAAGTCTGGAGGACTTATCATAATCGGACCGATACCTTTCTTCTTCTACTCTGAAGAATCACCTCTACTCATCTTCACCATCACATTCGTAATCATTCTAATCTTAACATTCTTCACCTTATACGCACTTAGAAGAAGAGCAAATTTACAATAGAAAAATCATTATATAGTGAGTTTATAGACTGTTGATAGAAAGGTGGAGAACTTGCGTTTCTGTAGAGAATGCGGTGCAAAGCTATTCTATGACAGAACCTTAAAAGAATACGTATGTAAGAGTTGCGGTTTAACATACACCTTCCAAGATCTAGTAATTGGATCAGATAGGATCTTGACAGAGGATAAATATAAAAAAGATGAGAGAAAGAAGATTAGAAAAGAGTATTTAGAGTGGTGGTTATCTAAAAAGTAGTGAGAATGTATGGAGATAATACTATTTGTGGAAAGAAGTATGTTGAGAGAAGTGGAAGATAGATTACTTAAGGATGACTTGGTCTCAAGAGCTAACATAATCTCTAGAGATTCTCATCCATTTAGAGAAGGTGGATTCTACATCCGAGTCTTAGGATCAGATGAACAATGCATTAGAGCAAAAGAACTTGTACATGATATGGCAGAAGAAGTAGTAGGTAAAGAAAGAGAAGATGTTTTGAAAGCTATAAAAGAAGAAGATGAAAAAATGTTATCAGGGTTTTCAGGGATATTCAAATAACCCTACAGATCGTGGAAATCTAATAGACTCTAATCAAATTCAATAAAAATGTTTTAACTAGAAATCCTAAAAGAATCTTCGAAGAAGATTAATAGATATCTAAAATCAAATTTTTTGAATAGATTTAAATAGAATCACATTGTTTATAGTGGATGAAAATTAAGTAGAAAGGTGGCTTCCCAAAGATGTACACTATCTTCATAACTGGTACAGCAGGTTCAGGAAAATCAACTCTTGCAAGTGCTTTCAGCGATTGGTTGAGAAGCCAAGAACAATCAACACTATTGGTAAACCTAGATCCTGCAGCATTAGAGATACCCTATGAAGCCGATATAGACATAAGAGAGATGGTTGATTATGAGAGAATAATGACTACTAGGAAGCTAGGTCCTAACGCTGCACTGATAGCAACGATAAGGGAAGTGGTTAGACATATAGAAGAATTAGCAGATGAAGTAAACTCTCATAATGTAGATTTTGTGATAGTTGATACTCCAGGTCAATTAGAGCTATTTGCTTTCAGGAAAGAAGGTAGAATATTGACAAAGTATATTGGGGTTGGTGGAAAAGTTATGTTCTTTCTACTCGACCCGATGTTCTGCGCAGTTACAAGGAATTTCGTAGCCAGCATGTTCCTAGCATCCTCAATATACTTAACATTCCAGCTGCCGATGATACAAGTCCTTAACAAGATAGATGCCGTCCCCCGAAAATATATAGATAGAATAGAAAGATGGAGTGAGTCTATAGATTCTCTCATAGTAGATATTGAAAACAGTTCAAAGAGATTGTTGATGCATCTTTCTAGAGAGATAGCAGAAGCAGTTCACAGCATAGTCTCAAGTATTCCAATTATCCCTGTATCTTCTATTAATATGGAAGGCTTCCAAGAGCTTCATGGTATGTTAACGAGAATAATAAGTGAAGGAGAGATGGAGTTAAGGTGACACCATGAATCTGGAAGAATTGGAGAATAGGTTATACGAATTACGTGAGAAACTTAAGAAATTGAACTTAGAGATTAATAATAAAAAGTCTGAGTTAGATGAATATGCATCAAAGAGAGATAACATACATCTAGAGATGAAGAAGTTATCAGGAGAATTGAAGAAGCTAAAAGGAGACCGTGAGGAACATAGAGTGAGATTGAATAATCTTAGAGAAGAACTCAGAGTAAAGAAGAATGAACTTGAAAATAAGAGGAAAGTCTATCTTGAGATAAAGGAAGAACTTAATTCTTTAAGAAATGTAAAAGAGAGTATTCAAGAGATTGAGAAGAGGTTAGAACAACTGGATTGGATACTGCAGACTAAGCCTCTCCCTAAAGATGATGAGAAGAAGATAAGCAGTGAAGTTGAGAAGCTTCATATAATGCTCCAGCTTGCTAAGAAGAAGCAAGAATATACTTTAAGTTTAAATCAATTAAGCTTAGAGATAAAGAATCTTAAAGAAGAGATACAGAAAATTAGAGAAGAGATCGGTAGGTTTAGAGAAGAAGCTTCTAAAACATTCAGTCCAGTGATGTCATTAAGAGAGAAGCTTAAAGAATTGAAAGAGAAAGCAGACCAGTGGCATAATAAGTATATAGAAGCAAAGAATAAGCTTCAGATGCTTGAGGCAGAGAAGATTCTCTTAACTTCACAGATCATAGAGCTTCAGAATATAGTTAGAAAATATAGAGAAGAAGAAGGTTATAAAAGGATATCGGAGTTGAAAGAGAAGCTCAAGAACGAGGCCAAGGCTAAACTCAACTCTAAGAAAAAACTATCCTTTGAAGAGTTGAAGATACTTATTGAAGATGATGAATGGAGTATATTAACTGGATAGACCAACATAAGAATAATTGAATCTATCTACATGAAGATTTAAGGATAATCTTAATGGACTTGGCCAAGGGATAGATTTTTAAAAGAACCTTAAAAGGAAGGGAACCATTTCATAAAGTTAAATTTTATAGAGATTGATAAGCGTATTCTCAAAACTGTAGTGTAGAAGGCTCACATAATACTAGACGCTATGGAGAGATTAGGTAAATCGAAAAAATTATAAAAATTAAAATCAGAATCTTTCAAAGTTTATCTTAGAGCATGTCATATTAAAAATGGATAAGATAGATGTCTTTAGGACATAAAAAGCTGCTGGTGCTTGTTGTAGATAGAGATGATGATCTTAAGAGGAAGACAGGAATCTCTACACCGTTAATAGGGTTTGAAGAGAATCTTAAAGCAGCTCAATCATTAGCACTTAGTGACCCTGAGGAAGCTGATGTAAACGCTATGTTTGGAGCTTTAAGAGTCTATAAAGAACTTGTGGAGAAGTTTGGGAAAGAGAATGTAGAGATAGCTACTTTAGCTGGTGAAGAGAGAGAAGGGTTGGAAGCTGATACAAAGATAATGCATGAATTAGGAGAGGTTTTGAAGGTCTTTCATGCTGATGGAGTAGTATTTATAAGCGATGGAGTAACAGATGAATTCGTTCTACCTGTAATATCTTCACGTGTCCCTGTGATATCTGTCAAGAGATTGGTTGTAAGACAGAGTGAATCAGTTGAGAGAACTTGGCTAATTCTAGGCAGATATCTTAGATTAGCATTCACAGAGCCTAGATATGCAAGAATTTTTCTAGGAGTACCTGGACTTCTCTTAACTGTTGTAGGCATATTGTACCTACTAAATCTCGTATCACTACCATTGATATTGACAGCAATAGGCTTGATCTTGATCATACGAGGATTTAACGTAGACCAGAAGATTACAGGTATCTACAACTGGCTCATAAACATGTTTAGAATGCCTGCATATCGACAGCTTAGAGCATTCGCAACACTTGTCTCGATACTGCTTATACTTTCAGGATTGTATATTGGATACATCTCAGTAATGACCACTATCACAACGATATATTCTAATCCGCCCGACCCATCACTTTATACTTGGTGGTGGATAGAGAAGATCCCCTTGATGACAGGGCTATTCTTAACTGGAAGCATAGACATAATCTCTGCAGCTATACTCATCTCAGTATCATCGAGTGCAGTCTATTATGCTTTTATCAAAGATCAAAAGTTTTGGAGGACTATAAGATCTATTGTCTTGGCGATCTGGATGTGGGCAGTCTTTAAGAGGACTGGCATACTGATAGTAACGAGTATACTTGGTCCATTTGAAGAATCTCAAGTATTTCTATTGATAATAGTTGCAATTCTCGGTATAGCGACAATGGCTGTTACACTGATCGTAACAAGGTATCTCAGTAGGATATATTCAGAGTACTTTAAACCTAGAAAAGAGAAGACTCTATAGATTAGAATTCTAGAATAGGGTTTTCTAGAAATTTAGAATAATTTAGAGATATATTGAAGAACCTTATTACAATATGGTGAACTATATGAGTTTACTTAGGAGAACTCTAAACTTACTTGGAATATACAAGATTTATGAAAAATGGTTGTATGATAACATCAAGAAGGGTGAGATACCATCTCACATAGCTTTAATCCTCGATGGGAATAGGAGATGGGCAATAGAGAAGGGCTACGTTCCATGGGAGGGTCATAGATTTGGTGCTGAGAAGGTTGATGAATTATTAAATTGGTGTCTTGAGCTAGGAGTTAAGATAGTAACATTATACGTCTTCTCAACAGAGAACTTTAAGCGTCCAGAGAAAGAATTAAGTGAGCTGTTCAAATTATTAGAAGAGAAGGCTCAACAATATATTAAAGATAGTAGAATCCATAAAAACAGAGTTAAGATCAAGGTTATTGGAAGAAAAAACATGCTACCAGAACATCTTAATGACATCCTTCAAAAACTTGAAGAAGCAACGATGAACTATGACAACTTCTTTGTAAATATCGCTATAGCATATGGTGGGAGAGCTGAGATAGTTGATGCTACAAAGAACATCGCTCAAAAAGTGTTAAGAGGTGTATTGAGACTTGAAGATATAGATGAAAAAATTATTGAGAAACATCTCTACACAGCTGATCTTCCAAAGAATGAACCAGATCTTATAATTAGGACTTCAGGTGAAGAGAGGATAAGTAATTTCTTATTATGGCAGTGTGCATATAGTGAGCTGGTCTTTTTAGATGTTTATTGGCCGGAGTTTAGGAAGATAGACTTAATGCGTGCTATTAGGATATATCAGAAGAGAAAGAGAAGATTTGGAGCTTAGTATAGAGCAAAATCGTATGGAGAAGAGGTAAGCTTGGATACTCCATCTCTACCTACTACAAGTGTATCTTCTATACGTATACCGAATTTTTTAGGTATGTATATTCCAGGCTCGATAGTGATTACATTATTTTCTTGAATTATTTCTTGACTTACTTGATTGATTTTAGGAGGCTCGTGGACTTCTATCCCTATACCATGTCCAAGCCCGTGGACGAAAAACTCACCATAACCTTTAGCACTAATAATTCTTCTAGCAGCTTCATCTAGTGAGGCTGCAAGAATCCACGATTTAGTATTCTCTTCAACTAAGTTCTTAGTCTCTAAGACGAGATTATATATTTTCAATTCTTCTTCAGAAGGGTTTGAGCCGATGTGGTAAGTCCGAGTCATATCGGCACAGTATCCTTCATAAGATGCTCCTAGATCTACCACTACTATATCTCCATCTACGAACTGTCTATCACCTACTCCACCGTGTGGAAAAGTTGATCTAGAGCTAGAAGCTACAATGATATCGAAAGCAGGTTTATCTGCTCCAGACCTAATCATCTCCTCTACTATCTCAGCTTTTACCTCAGATTCTCTAACGCCTTCACTAATTATCTGTGAAGCTAGATCCATACACTTAGAAGATATCTCTGCAGCCTTACTTATCTTCTCTAATTCTTCAACATCTTTTACAGTTCTAAGCTTCCATACCAAGTCTGAAGGAGACTCGATCACTTCTACATGTTCTCTAACCTTAAAATACTGTTCAACCTCTAGTCTATCGAATCCAACCTTCTTCTTTAAGCTACCTGGCATACCTATAACGATCTCAGCAACATTTGATGTAATCTTAAGCTTGTTAATCTCTACTTCTTGTATACAGTAAGTTTGAGCAGCTTCATAATCGATAGGATAAACATATAGTTGTGGGTTTCCATTTAATGGTATTACCAAGTATCCCGACCCCATAAAATTTGTAAAATAGAATATGTTAGGAGTAGTTGTTAAGATAAATGAGGAAAAGTTTAATTCCTCCATTAAGTCTTGAAGCTTTCTAATCCTTTTCATATCAACCTACTCTCTACTTTTCAGAAAGACCTTATTTAAATATTGCCATCTCACGTCAATCATTCCAGCCATTCTGTATAGAAGCTCTTCTCCAGTAAGACAGTATATTTCTCTCAGTATTAATGAGTATCATCCAAGTTAGGATATATTAATTAATGCTGCATAACTGCAGTAATAGTAAAAGATGGTTTACATAAAGAGGTTGACTATCCAAGGGTTTAAGTCGTTCGGCTCAAAGAAGACAAGTATAGATTTTGAGAAAGGCTTAGTAGTGATCACTGGACCTAATGGTGGAGGAAAATCAAACATACTTGATGCAGTAAGATTTGCTCTAGGAGAATTAAGTGCTCATAATTTAAGAGTTGGCAAGATGTCTGAGCTGATACATGATAATCATCCAGATTCAGGAGCTAGAGTATCTTTAACACTAGATAATTTTGAGCGAATACTTCCAGTAGATTCTTCTGAGGTAACTATAACTAGAAGACTAGATAAGACTGGGGAGAGCGAATACCTACTAAATGGTAAACAGATATCTCGAGCTGAACTTTTAACAATCCTCTCTATGTCAAATATAAGACCTTCAGGATTTAATATAGTCTCTCAAGGATCAGTAACATCAATAGCAGAGATGAGTGGAGTAGAACTTAGAAAAATAATAGAAGATATTTCAGGAATAGGAGAATATGAGAGAAAGAAGCAAGAAGCTGAAGAACAATTAAAGATAGCTGAGAAAAATATTGCTATAGCTAAAGCTGGAACAGCCGAGGTCAAGTTAAGAGTAAATCAACTTCAGAGAGAAAGGAATGAAGCATACAGGAGAAGACATGTAGAGAATATCCTCTCAACTATAAAATCTATCAAGCTAAATAATATGTTAAGCTCGTTAAAGTCAGAGTTAAGCGAACTTGACTCTGAATCAACTAAACTTGAAGAAGAGATAGCCAACATAGAGAATACTAGAGGAAAATACTTAGATGAACTGAGTAGATTGGAGGTAGAGAGGAGTAATCTTTCAAATAGTATATTAGAATTGGAGAGGAAGCTTAGAGAGATAGAGAAGAAACGTGAAAGCATTAGAGAAAGAGAGGTATCTCTAGCATCTGAAGAATCTAAAATATCGGAGAGATTGAGGAACATCAGCTCTGAGATAGCAGATTTAGAAGAGCGTTTAAAGGATACTCAAGAACTAAGAATAACATTAATCCATAAAATAGAAAATGAGAAAGCGAGATTTTCATCTCTAGAAGGATCTCGAAGTGAGATAGCTAGTAAAATCAGAGAATGTAGAGAACAGCTAGATATGTTAAGAGCTAGATTGGATGAAGTAGAGAGTCGGATAAAAGATGAATCATCTAAGAGGAATAAGCTTGAGAAAGAGATTGATATCTCTAGAGTCAAGGTAGGAGAATTGGAGAAGAAGGTTACGAGTATAGATCAAGATGCCTCCTCATTATCTAGAGAAGTTATAGAGAAAATTAAAGAGAGGAGAAGTATAGAAGAGAAGATTAGAAAAAATTTGGTTGAACTAGAAGAACTAGAGAAAACCCTCGATCTCTTAAATAAGAGATTAACTAACATGAATGAGGCTCTTGTAAAAGCTCAAAAATATGAAAACCTGATGTCCAGCCTACTGCAAAAAATAACTTCATCAGGAGTATTCGTTAAAAGAGAGATAAATGAGAATATTAAGAACGCATTGAAGGAAGTAGAAGGAGTGTATGGTTTCCTAGATGATTGGATAGATGTTAAAGATATAGAAGCTTGGAGAAAGTTGGAATCCGGTACCTCTGGCTGGATATATTCATTAATTGTAGAGGACTGGATAACTGGTGTTGAATTAGCTAGGGTCTTTTCACAAGCTCGTCTAAACATAAAGATCATACCATTAGAAATAGTTAATGCTAGAGCGCATTTGAAACTCCAGAACGTAAATCCTAGAAATAGATGGGCTAAGAAGGTATTAACATTCCTCCTCGATGAAGTAGTCTTCTCTAAGGAACTTAAACGTCCTGAAAGATCTAGAAGAAAGATAGTTGACCCTCAAGGTATTGTAGCTTACCCAGATGGAAGAATAGAAGTCTATGCCAACATAATTGGAGAAGACTACAGAATCATAGAACATGAATATCATGAATCCATTAAATACTTAGAATTACTTAGAGATGTAATCAATGAACTGAGAGAAGATATTGGAAAGTTAGAAGAAGAAAAGAGGAAAATCTCAGAGCAGGTACTCAAGCTCACTCTAGAGAATAAGATAGCTGAAGAAAACCTCCATAAACTATCTGAAGAAATCGCAAAAGATTTCTTAAAGATATTATTATTAGATTTAGAAAAGATAAAAGCTATCAGAGAGCTGGTGAGCAACAAGGAGAGACTAGAACAATTTATTAAAGAATTAAGTGAAGTCAAACCTATAGATTATCTAGAGCTTAACTATTTAAGAGAAGAGAAAGAGAAGAGTGAAGAGAGACTTCTTAATCTTTCAGCTAAACTTAAGGAAGTAGAAGTCGAGTGGAGGGAATCATCCAAACTTGTTGAAGAGTATAGTAGAGAATATGATAGATTATCAACTCAGATAGATAAAATCAGAAGTAGGTTGGAAGAAAAGAGTAATGAGAGACGGGTGCTGGAAGAGAAATTAACAGTGATAGTTAGTGATCGTCAAGAAAACATATCTGAGCTACAGGTATGCAGTACTCAAATTGAAGATATGAAGAATGTATTAGAAGAGGAGAGGAAAAAACTGGAAGAGATTAATTTACTTATTTCAAAGATAAGTAGTGAGCTGAGAAATTTAGAACTTACTATTCAAGAAATATCGAATAGAAGATTGAGTATAGCTGTTCGGAGAAGCCAGCTTGAGTCAGAGATAAAGAAGATAAAAGAAGAACTTGAATCTCTACAAGTTTATGATTTTCCAGATATTTTGATCGATCGTATTGAAGAACTTGAGAGAGAGCTAGTTGAAGAATTATCAAGTTTAGAGAAGATTAATCAGCTAGCTCCACAACAGTATGAAGAGCTTATCCAGAATTACAAGGTAAGGTCAATGAGGATAAGAGAGCTTGAAGAAGAGAGAGCCGAGATAATGAAGTTTATCGGATGGCTTGAAGAAGAGAAGAAGAAAACCTTTATGCACACTTTTAATAAAGTCTCAGAGAGTTTTGAGAGATACTTCTCTATACTGACAGGCGGTCAAGCTTGGCTTAAGTTAGAAGATTTAGAGAACCCGCTTAACGGAGGTATAGAGATGATTTTAAGATTTCCAGGTAAATCTGCTCGCTCTTCTAGGAGTGCTAGTGGAGGAGAGAAATCCGTCTCTGCTGTAGCTTTATTGTTAGCTCTCCAAGGACTGACACCTGCAGATTTCTACATATTTGATGAAGTTGACGCTCACATGGATATTCAGTACAGTATAAAGTTAGCAGAATTATTTAGTGAGATGTCTAAGAAAACTCAGATAATTGTAATAACTCTGAAAGATGTTATAGCTGAGAAATCTAATCAATTAATTGGAGTATATATGAGAAATGGTGAGTCGAGGGTGGTTAAGACTAAAATTGAGGAGGTCTTAGAGAATGTCTGAGAGAGTAATAAGTGTATGGAGTAACCCAAAGTGGAGGATACTCTTCGATGTTACTAAGCTTGATCGAGTGAAGGCTTGGGATGTGAAACTTGCAGAGATAATTAGAGCATTCATGGAGGAACTGAGAAAACTCGAATCAATCGACCTATCACCTTGTGGAGTTGCACTCTACTCTGCTTCAACAATTCATAGGATTAAGAGTGATAAACTACTTAAAGCAGATTTTCTAAGTCAACCTAAGGAAAAACCACAGTTGTTTATTCCTCAACCAATAGACCTACCAATACCTCCCGAGTTCATGATCATGACCATCGAAGACCTAGCCTCATCTCTTATGACAGTCTTATATCGTAGAGTAGAAGTAAAGAATACTCCAGAAACCTTGATACAAGAATACACTAGCTTGAATATTGAAGACTATTTAGTAAAGTTAGAGGAGAGAATTGAAGAATTCATTAAAACACTTAAAGATATCTTTAAAGAATATGAGATGATAGATTTCAAGATCTTGACTATGGGCGTAGATAGAGTTGAAGCTGTTCGGAGATTTATACTCTTGTTGCTTGCAGCTTCTAGAGGTTTAGTGGATATTTTACAAGATGAAGAGAGCGGTAAGATAATGGTGAAATGGGTTGGTGGAGAAGGATTATAAAGATGTTATGGCTAGAATTGAAGCATTATTATTTGTATCTTCTAAACCTGTTGAGATTAGAGAATTGTTAAGTATCACTGGTTTGAGAAAGAAAGAGAAGTTAGCTTTAGCGATAAAAGAATTGAAGAATAAGTATGGAGATCGTTGGAGTGCAGTTGAATTGGTAGAGCTTCCAGATGAGAGATTCTATTTAAGATTGAGAAAAGAGTACTACGATTTAGTGAAAAAATATATCAAGAGACCTTTATTTAGTAAAGGAGTAATGAGAACATTGTCTTTTATAGCCTATCATCAACCGATTGAGCAAAGTAAAGTTGTTGCAGTAAGAGGTAATTCAGCATATAAGCACATAAAAATACTATTAGAGAAAGGTCTTCTAGAAGCTGAAGAGAGAGGTAAGACAAAGGTCTTGAAGACCACTCAGCTTCTAGCAGACTATCTAGGCGTACCTAACAATCAAAGTATTATTAGAAAGAAATTATCATCAAAGCTTGAGAAAGATCTAGACAAAACAGAAGAGATAGATATTAAAGAAGAACAACGACATTGAAGATAATAGCTTTTTTAAAGAGAGGTTATTAAAACCTCATATCATTAAATACAACTATTTTACATAACTATTTGAAATACGTTGGTTCAGTGGCATTGGGATCTCCATAAGAGGAAACCATCAGGAGGGAAGAAGAGACCATATAGGAAGAAAAGAAAATATGAGAGAGGTGGTGACCCAGCATTAACGTTAATTGGGCAAAGGAAGGTGAAGGTGAAGAGAGCTAGAGGTGGAGGAATAAAACATAGTCTAGCCTCTGAACAGTATGCAAACGTTTACAATACCGAGACTGGAAAAGCTCAGAAAGTAAAAATACTTAGAGTAATATCAAATAGAGCAAATAGAGATTTTGAGAGGAGAGGGATTCTAACTAGAGGAGCAGTGATCGAGACAGAGATCGGTAAAGCAAGAGTTACCTCGAGACCTGGACAAGATGGGGTGGTCAACGCTATACTAATCAAAGAAGAGTAGAGCTAGGATGATAAAGAAGAATGGGTATATAGTTTGGCCAATATACTTTGATAAGAATGTTCCACGTTCTAAGTGTAGACGTGTTCCACTTTCTTTAGCAGTTAAGAATCCTTCAATAGAAAATATAGTTAAAGCTGCTGAAAGCCTTGGATGGAAGGTTGAGGTAGAGACAGCTGCTTATCCATCTATGTGGTGGCTTAAAACAGGTAGAGCAATTATAAAACCAGATAAACCAATGAGTAAAAATTCTCTCATTAAGACGCTGGCCCAAAGACTTAAAATACTATCTCCATGAAGATAAGGTAAACTTTAAAGTTCTGATATAGGTAAAGGTATTCGTGACGTTGAAGCTTACTCCATCAAGACTTGGAACTATGTGGAAGATGATAGATAGAATACTAGTGATAGAGTGTGAAAAAGTTCCTAAGATCGGTTCAAAAATATATGATAAATCTTTAAGAGAAGTAGGGGTTGTCGTAAATGTCTTTGGACCAGTCTCTCAACCATTCGCAGAGGTAAGGTTAACCAATCCTTCTAAATATGTTTTTGGAGAAGTCTTCTATATAATGGAGAAGATAAAGAAGTGAATGAGACGGGAGCTTGCCCACACTGTATGGAAGATGTCTTGATAGAGGATGAGGTTAGTGGAGAGCTTGTCTGCCCAAACTGCGGTTACGTAATTACATGTAAGATATTGGATAGAAGACCCGAGTGGAGGATTTATGGATCTATAGATAATGATAATAATAGAGAAAGAGTAGGAGCTCCTCTAACATATTTAATCCATGATATGGGGTTATCAACTCTAGTAGCAGAAGATGGAGAAAATATAGAAGGTATTTCAAAGATCTTAAAGAAGAGTATTGTAGAAAGTGGAGATAAAAAATTGATAAAAGTATTATCGATGATACATAGTCTTTCTTTGAAGATAAGGTTGCCTGATAATGTTGAAGAGAATGCTGCTCTGATAGTTAGACGTGCATGGAAGAGGGGGATGAAGATAGGTAGATCATGTAAGGGTGTGGCCGCAGCATCACTTTATATCTCATGTAAGATATTCTCAATACCTAAAACCATGAAAGACTTTATGACTGCGTTTGATCTAGATAGGAGAACCTTCTGGAACTCATATAGAAGATTGATGGAGATAGTAGATATCAAGAAGGATGATGTAAAGATAGAGATAGTCATATCTAAAATCATCAATCAATTAAATCTGAGAGGAGATGTAGAAGAACTTGCATCTAAGATTATTGAAATTGCTAGAGAATCTCAATTAATAGATGGTAGGAAGCCTGAGAGTTTAGCTGCAGCATCTATTTACTTAGCTGCAAAAAAGCTAGGTTATAGGGTAAGTCAAAGAAGACTAGCAAGAGTAGCCTCGATAACTGAGGTAACTCTAAGAAGTAGATGTAGAGAACTTTTAAAGTTAATGGATAGCAGACCATAATCTTCCACTGTAATTTTAAAGAGAAGAGTTTTGTACAGACAGTATAGGAAAGAAAAATACTTCCTTTACTATATCTAAACCCATGAAATTTATCAATGATAATCCATATATAGAAGTGTTCAACCATCTTTAAGATGGTGTATTTTTTGCCTCAGAAAATGAGTAAACTTGAAGAGAAAGCCATAAAACTTCTTTTGAAATATGAAGATAAAGGTCTCCTCCAATCTGAACTATGGCATAAACTTGGGGTAACTAGTAGAGAAGGCTCTAGGATAGCTATAAAACTTGAGAAGAAAGGAATCGTTAAGAGAGTTAAAGAGTTTGCTAAAGATCGATGGACTAGGAGGCTTGTCCCACTTATTAGACAGGTAACTCTCGGACCTATAAAAGGTGCACCATGTCCTTCATGTATATATAACAATGTATGTGGTAGAAAGGGAACAGTCTCCCCGAATTCATGTATCTGGATTGAAGACTGGATCCTCTCTTCATACAATACTTCAAAAATCAGTAAAGATAAATGAAACGATAACTATCGGTAATGGTTAAACCTGACCACATTTCTATCTAGTGGTTGGCTGAGACCTTAACTCTCTTCAAAACTCTAAGGAACCTCGCTAAATAATTGTGGAGTTTTCTACATCAACATTTACTCTTCAATTAAATAAGAACGTTATTTGATATTCTCTAATATTTCATGATGCTTTAAAGAATCGTGTTTCCTAAATTTTTCCTTGTGCGATCAAGTAAAGCTCTGAACTAGTCTTTCTTGTTGCAGATGGAATAAATCTCTTCACAATCTTAAACGATCTCTTTACTTCTTCTTCAAGCAGCTTCAGCTCATCGCACTCAAATGCCTTAAGCATTATCGATCCTTCTTTCTTAACTATTTCTAGAGCAATTCTATAAGCCTTCTCTGTTAACTCCATCTGCTTAATCACATCAACCTCTCTTACTCCAGTGAACTTTGGTGAAGCATCAGAGATCAAGAGGTCTACCTGCCTACCGTTTAATACTTCAATTATCTTAGAGACAACATCTTCTTCACATATATCTGCTTCAACTGGGATTATATTAGATTCTTCAAACTTCTTAAATCTCTTAATATCTACAGCTACTACCAATCCTCTTGGTCCAACCATTCTTGAAGCTACTTGAGACATCCCTCCAGGCCATGCTCCAAGCTCAACAACTACTGCTCCATCTTTAATCAATCTAAATTTTTTATCTGCTTCCAGTAACTTGTATGCTGCTCTAGATCTATAGCCTTCAGACCTTGCTCTTCTTCTATATACATCTCGCCTAGCTTCAAGCATCCAGTTCCTCGTCATTACATCCTCCATCTCTAAAGCATATTATGGAGAATTTAAGAATAGTTCATAGTTAAATTGATTTGGATAGATGATTATCGGCAAGAGTTCTCAGTATAAGTATCTCAAGTATTCAGTCTAACTTCTTGAAGTCTTTATAAATACTTCTCTTATTACCTCAGGAGGAGCATCGGTTTTAAATGCAGACTTATCTAAATGAGTTAAAGTAGCTTTATAACCATTATTCTCTAATTCTTCTACTAATTTTCTTGGTTTAACTGGGTTTACTCTAAAGATAGATGAGAGAACATTGACAGGATAGTAGCCGATGAGAGATGTATCTTCAGAAGCTATGTATTCAAGCATGCTGATTACTTCGCGATAAATCTCTAGATCTCTATAAGCATAGTCAAGCATCTTCTCAACTAGTTCCTTTCTACATAGCTCTCCCAACCATAGCGGACCTGAAGAGTATACTTCTAAAGAACATCTACTACACTTATTGATTGGTATCTCTCCAACTCTATATACATCTATTGATACGCATTTAGGACAGTATGAGATCCAGCCTATTGATCTGAGGAGCTTCTTAGCTTTTTCTATACTTGGAGATACTTTTACAAAGACTCTCGTATAATAGTCTCTTAAGAATGAGAAGACTGGTTCTGCAGATAAGTTGATCCGAGAAGCAGATCTAACTATAAATCCAGCTAATATCCTTACGGCCACTTCTCTCATGAAAGGTGTCTTAACAGGATATGAATCATACTTTCTTAGACATGAAATCTGCTTAGCACCAGTTAAAGCTGATAAATCTGTTGCTGTAACACCTAAAACAGAGTTCTTTCCACATCCTCTAAGACCATTTTCTAAGAATCTCGATGGAGAGCCCGCTGGATCTACATCAACATATCTAAACCTAGGTCTACCTCTACCTCTAGCTGCAAGCAACTCGTTTCCATCAAGATTCGAAGCTTCTATGATATCTTCAACATTATTCAGTTTTGCATTAATTCTTATCAATTCATACGCATTTCGAGATATATCGTTTACAAGTGCATACTGTACTAATCCTGTCTCTAAGATCAATCTAATACTTCTAACACCTGTGCCTGCCAATGGTTCGCATACCGAGATCTTCTCTCCCTCGAAGAAAGCTTTCAAGAATAGTACTGCTATATCTCTACTAGCTTTAGAGGCTGGATTATAGAAAACAGGTAAAGACGTTGGAGGATAATTCTTATTCTCTGGAATCTTTGGAGTTAGGAAGCTTGCTTTACCTTCTTCTCTAAACTCTACATCGAAGCCGAGGAGCCTACTATACTCTTCATCGATCTTCATAACTTCTCCGACATTATCAATCCATTAGATATATTGATAAGTATTTTCTGAAAACCATAAATCAATCAAGATCAACCTATTAACCTTATAGAGAGCATTATAATATTGAAGATGAGAAATCCTAGGTTGACTATAAAGGTTAGGAGAAGAGTTAAATCTAGTGTAGAGATATTGATCTATGTGTATGAGTAGAGATTATTTTGAGAAGTATATTAGAGAGATCATCGATAGAATAGTAAGAGAGGTTTCTAGAGAAGTTCCAAGGATGATTGAGACCGCTATCCCCTCCATTATATCTCCATTTGGGATAATCTATGGAGATTTTAGACGACCATACTCAGAAACATATACAACTGATGAAGAAGTTATCACTATTATAGAGATGCCTGGAGTATTGAAGGAAACAATAGATCTAAAAGTAGGAAGAGATGTTCTTGAGGTTGAGGGAAGATTCTCTGAAGAATTGATCAATCAAGCTTCAAGGTACTCTCTATTCAAGGTTAAAGGATATAGAAAAACCATAGTGCTTCCAAAGAAGGTTAGAGGAGAAGATGCTAAAGCAGTTTACAGAGATGGTATACTTATAGTTAAAGCACCGATTGAAAAACCGAAAGGAGTAGAGATAAAAGTAGAATAATTGATTCAATTAAGAGTGATTTTATAGGAAAGATAGATACATCATTTATCAGAGTTTGAGCTTTAATACAGGATGGTAAGCCGTCTTACTCTCATATTAGGATGAAGTCTTCACATTATTGGCTCAACTACTCATGAGAAATATTTTTCACATAGTTTATAGTTTAAAATAATGATGACTAAGCTATTATATCTTACTGACTGTTATCTTCAAGAGTTTGAGTCAAAAGTAATCGACGTAGTAGAAGAGGGGGTTATTCTAGATAAGACAGCATTCTACCCTGAGGGTGGAGGTCAACCTAGTGATACAGGATGGCTGAAATGGGGAGACAGTACCTCAGAGGTGAAGCATGTCTACAAGAAGGCTGATATCGTGTATCATGTTCTTAATGGACCTATCCCTGAAAAAGATGCATCCGTTAAAGGGTTGATAGACTGGAATAGAAGATATAGAAATATGAGATATCATACAGCTCTCCACATACTCGCGGGCGTGGTCTACAATCTGTATAATTCAACTATAACTGGAAGCCAGATCAGTGAAGATAAAGCTAGGATAGACTTTACATTGGAAGATTTGAATAAGGAAAGGGTTGAGAAGATTGAGAGAGAAGCAAATAGGATCGTTGAAGAGGGAAGAAGAGTAAAGATAAGATTTATTCCTAGAGAAGAGTTGATGAATAATCCTCAGTTTATTCGTATAAGACCAGAACTCATCCCGGATATTCCTATCTTAAGAATTGTTGAGATAGAAGACTTTGATGCTCAGCTAGATGGTGGAACCCATGTCTCAAATACTAAAGAAGTAGGAAGAATAAGTATTGTGAAGACCATCAATAAGGGAAGGTTCAATAAGAGAGTAGAGATAATTTTAGAATCGATCTAAGGAGGATTAGATTTGAAGTTAATAGCAGGTCCAGCATCCACTGAGATCGCTTATAAGATGGCTTCGATAATGAATGAAAACTTGATCAAGATAGATCATAAGCTCTTCCCAGATTCTGAGAACTATATAAGAGTACCTGAAAAAGTTGAAGGAGAAGATGTAGTAATTATTCAAGGAACACACCCTCCACAAGATAGACATTTAATTCAAATATTCTTAATGGTAGATACACTGTTAGACCTAGGGGCTAGGTCTGTTAAACTTGTTGCACCCTACCTTGCATATACAAGACAAGATAAGAGATTCCTCGATGGTGAAGCTATAAGCTTTAAAATATTTTTAAAAATCCTCCACAAACTTAAAGTAGAAAAAATCTATACTGTGAATATCCATTGCCCATGGATTATCCCTGAATCACCTATTCCTATAGTAGATGTTAGAGGAGAGATACCTTTAGCTAGATATCTTCAACTGAATAAGCTCAACAACCCTGTAGTCGTCTCTGTAGGGAAGAAGGGTGTGGAGATGGCCAAGATGGTAGCTGAAGCTCTTGGAGTAAGATATACAGCCGCTCAATCAGAGAGAGATAGGCTAACCGGTAAAGTAAGAGTAGAGCTTGACGGTCTACCAGGCTCGGAAGCGATCATAGTCGATGATATGATCAGCACTGGGGGAACTATGATCGAATTGATCAAGATCTTAAAATCACGAGGCTTCAAGAAGATCTATGCAACATGTATACATGGTCTATTAATTGGAGATTCAGCAGAGAGAATATTTAATGCAGGAGCTGAGAAGATAATTGCTTCTGATACTATTCCAAACAGATATGCTGAGTACAGTGTTGCTGAGATCTTAGTGAAAGCATTGAAGAATAATAATGATTAAAAGATTCTTCTTCTTGCTATCAGGCTTTAATGAAGAACTACCATATGCAGAACTACGTGCAGTGCTTGATGTACTTGACCCAAGCCATAAGATAATTAAGAGAGAAGGCAGGATAGTAGTAGTAGAAACGTTAGAAGATGTTGCCGACCAAGTCGTAGAGAGGACTGCATACACTAAACTTTCTGCCTTACTCTTAGCAGAAACATCTCCAGATGAAGAAGATACAATCTCATCACTAGATACTTCAGTTCTCAAAAAAATAATTTCATCTAATTCTAGGATAGCTGTTAGAGGAATCTCAATAGGAGAAAAAACAATCATCATATCAGATTTAGAGAAGAAGCTTGGTAGTAAGATAGTAGAAGATATACCGTATTTGAGGGTGGACTTAAAGACTCCAGATTACATAGTACTGTTTGTAGCTTCTCCTGAGAAAAATTATCTAGGTATTTTAAGGAGAGCCAAGCATAAAAGGTTCTTCTATTATCGAAAGGCTGGTAAAAGACCGTTCTCTATACCTTCAGCTATGCAGCCTGAGTTATCTAGATGTTTAATCAATCTGAGTAGAACTAGAATTGGGGGAAAGATACTCGACCCATTCGCAGGGACAGGTGGGATAATGATTGAAGGAATACTTCTTGGATATGATTTATATGGTGTCGAGTTGAAGAGATGGATAGCTTTAGGAGCGTTGAAGAACCTTAAATACTATACACCATCTCTCGAGAACATAATTGTAGGAGATTCAAGAAAACCTATGTTTAGAAGATGCTTCGATAGTATAGTGACAGACCCACCTTATGGAAGATCTACAACTATCCCAGATAAGTCTTTAACCAACCTACTCACAAGCTTCTTCTATAATTGTGGAGATCATCTAAAAGAAGGAGGAAGTATCACTATCGTAGTTCCAGAGAACGTTTATGTTGAAGATATAGCTTCTTCAACAGGATATAATTTAAGAGAAGTATATAGAGTAAAGATACATAGAAGTCTAACTAGGAAGGTCATGGTATTCAGATGAGCACATTGAGATTAACATTCCTTGGAACAGGGGGCGGAACCCCGAGCATAAGTAGAGGTCTACCATCAATATCTATAAACTTCTCAGGTGAGCTCATACTATTCGATTGCGGAGAATCTACTCAGAGGCAGATGATGAAGGCGGGAGTAGGCTTCAAAAGTAAATTTACAATATTCTTAACACATCTACATGGAGACCATGTTCTCGGAATACCGGGTCTACTCTATACATTATCTATGCTCGACCGAAGAGATCCTATAGTAATCTATGGACCTAGAGGTGTAGAAGAATTCGTAGAGATGTTTAAGATGACTAGGTATGGGAAGATACAGTTTAAAGTAGAAGCGAGAAGGGTGAGGGAAGGATTAGTCCATGAATCGAGAGATTATGTAGTAGAGGCCATAAGGTCAAACCACACTATCGAGTCATTCTGTTATATGTTTAGAGAGAAAGATAGGATTGGAAAGATGAACGTAGAGTATCTTGAGAGTATAGGGTTACCACGTGGTCCACTATGGGGGAAACTTCAGAAAGGTGAATCAGTAGAATGGGGTGGTAGAGAGATCAAACCTGAAGAAGCTGTCGGTCCTCCTAGACGAGGTAGGAGGATAGTTTATACAGGAGATACTACACCTGATGATAAGATAGTAGAGTTTGCAAGAGATGTAGATATCTTGATACATGATTCAACGTTTGATTCAAGTTTTGAGAAGGAGGCTGCTGAGCAAGGTCATTCAACCTCTATTCAAGCTGCCGAGGTTGCTAAGAGAGCTCATGTTAAACGACTCTACCTATTCCATATAAGTCCAAGATATGATAGAAACCCTGAGAAACTATTACTTGAAGCAATCAAGATCTTTCCAGAAACATATCTTGCAGAAGACTTCTTAAGCTACCTTGTCCCATACCCTGTATAGTTCACTCTATATTCTTTGTAGATCTACTCTGTTAACCATTCAACTATTTTATCTATGTCTTCAGCTTCAACCTCAACTTTGATCGGTGGTAGAGGAGATTCAGTAAAAGGTTCAGTAAAAGATGCTTGATTTACGAATGCCGCCTGCTTATTCATGTAGAAGATAAGTTTACCATCCACTATAGATTGTTTAAGAATACTTTTCGCAGCAGCTCTTATCTTCCTCATCCTCAACATATTCTTCAAGTTTTCGAGGATAGATAGATCATCACCTTCTCCGAGAACTATCTCTATATCGCCTAAAGCCTCGATTCTTAAACTGAGAGATGGAAAGAGATTCTTAACCGCTTTAACCACCTTATCTCTACTCTCAGTTGGATAGACCTCAGCCTCTACCCTGATCTTCAACAAGACTACCTCCAGACCTTAAAGATCTTTCCCTATTCCTCAGAAACACTTCATCTAGTTAGAATGGAATAAGTATTATAAAAATTGTTTCTTGAAAACAAATACCCTCTACTGCGACCCCGACGTTCATCTAGGTACACACACTATAGTTAATCTTAATCCATCATGATAAATAGTTAACTCTACATTCCTAGGAAAACTCTATCACTACCACTTTATCTAGGAAGGTAGCTTAAGCCTCTTTTCACAATCTCTGACTATTAATTCTCTTCACAGTATCTTTCAAGCTTATCACATTTATTTCCAGTAGGTAACATCATCGATAAATAATCTTTTTAGAGTTATGAGATCTAAGATGATTTTTAATTGGTGAAGATCTTATATTAGAGGATAGATTGTATATTATTGGTGAGTGCTCCATGTATAACTATATTGGTCTCATTGGTTTAGGTGCTATGGGAGAAAATCTTTCAATAAATATTGGATCCAAGAATTTCTCAGTATCGGTTTACGATAAGTTTTCAGAGAAGACTAAAAAACTCTGGGAGAAAGTATCAAATTTTCTCCCTATAACCCCTACGTACAGTATTGAAGATTTCGTAAAATCACTTGAGAAACCTAGAAAGATAATCTTACTCGTTCCTGCAGGGGAACCTGTAGACGAGGTCTTGAGAGAGCTCTTGAGATATCTAGATAGAGAAGATATAGTATGTGATTGCGGTAACTCATTCTATAAAGATACTGAGAGAAGGCAAGAGGTATTAAGAGAGAAGGGGATATTCTTTATGGGGGTTGGGATTAGTGGTGGAAGAGAAGGAGCTTACAGAGGATTATCTATAATGGTTGGTGGAGATAAACATGGATACGATGTTATGAGAGATTTATGGGAGAAGATCTCCGCTAAGGTAGATAGTGAACCATGTTCAGGATATATCGGTGAAAGAGGAGCAGGACATTTTGTAAAAATGGTTCATAACGGTATCTTGTATGCAATTCTCCAATCTATAGCTGAGGTATACGATATAATGAAGAATGGGATGGGTATGAGGTTAGATGATATAAGAAGTGTATTTGAAGATTGGCTTAAAGATAGAGCTCACTCTTACTTACTTGAATTAACGGTAGAAGTCCTCCAAAAGAGGGATAATGAATCAGGGTATCCAATAATAGATTTTGTATCTGATGTAGCTGAACAGAAGGGGATGGGTAAATGGACATCGCAGACAGCTATGGAGTTGGAGATACCTACACCCTGTATTGATGTAGCCGTATCATATAGAGCAATCTCAATATTTAGAGAGCTGAGAAAGAGCTTCTCTGAAAACTATTCAAAGATTGGTAATCCGAAGACAATAAAGATCTCTAAAAATCTACTATCTGACCTAGAAAAATCTTTCTACCTAGTTATGATTACATCCTTTGCTCAAGGACTACATCTCATCAAGAGAGCTTCAGACATATACAGATATGATATAGATATTAAGAGTTTATTGAAATTGTGGAGAGGAGGTAGTGTGATTAGATCAAGTCTTATCTATAGACTTATAGAAGTATCTGAGCGGTCTTCACAGATAGAGAATATCTTACAGGATAGAGAACTCTATAAGGAGGTGGTTGAATTGGAGGACTCTTTAAAGAATTTATTATCTAACTTAAAGGCTTTAGATATTCCTACACCTATACTTGATTCTACATTAAATTACCTTATCTCGCTGAGACGTGAAAGACTTCCAACAAATCTAATACAGTTACTGAGAGATAGATTTGGATATCATGGGTTCGAGAGGATAGATAAACTTGGAAGATTTCATATAGAATAAAACATAGAAGATTAAAAGATTGTAAAGGTTTATCTGTTAAACTATTGGTATTAGTTTAGGTATTGGTGTCTCTTTATTAGTTTGAACTGCATAGAGTGGAGTTCTAGGCTTAACTCCAAAAAACATCAAGCATCCATGTTTTCTTAATAGTTTAAAGTGTACGGAGGCTATAGAGGAAAGTTTAACAGTTAGTTCAGGATGAGAAGATTTATCGAGAAGTAATAATAATGCATTTTTCTTTCTTGTCCATGTAGATATTCTAGAGAGTAGTCTTAAAACATCATTATATGGATAGTTAAACACTAAAGAGTCTATACTGAGGATGATGATGGGAGGGTTGCCGTTGATTTGGTAGAGACGTTCAGCGGCCTCTTCAAGATTATTTATCAACGAGTCTATACCTTCTACTGGATCATATGTTACCACATATTTCCTGGGAGCTTCTACTGCAGTTTTTGGTAAGAAACATTTAGTAAGCTTAGTTCTTTCTTCTTCTGAAATCGAGAAAGTATCATTAAATAGGTCAATATCTCTCATTGTACTACCCATTCCGGGGAGAGTTATCATCGGTCTTCCTTTTACGATGAAGTTAGCTGGACAGACCCATACTATCAGCCTATACTGTTCTTTTGTAACTTTAGGATTTATCTCTAAGAGTATCGTAGAGCCTTTACCGTATCCTCCTATTAAATCGTCTAGCTCAGATAATCCTGTAGAATAGGATAGTTCTGTATCTGGTAGTGGTGTCATTCTAACTGGTTTAATGATTTTCGGAAACTTTGTTTCTGTAAGTACCTGAAAACCTTTATACAATGTAAAACAGTTATCTGGGCTCTCTACAATATTTCCCCTCATCTTTACGATAGACATCTCACGGATGAATTTATCTTCAATCCTATCTACCTTAAGAGATATCACACTATCAGCTATAAACTCTTCATAACTGAAATCACCTCTACCTGTAGCACTACTTTCTTCTTTAATCAATACTGTAGTGCATCCTAGACTTTTAACAATCTTTGAGAAGAGTGTATGGAGAAATGCTCTAGCCTCAACATCACTTTTGAATAATTGATTTATTACTGTAAAAGAATCGATAACAAGTCTCTTAGCATCAATTTCTTCTATAGCTTCAACAGTGAAATCCATGAAGCTTGCAATACCAGGTTCTAATAATGTCGGTATTGATAGATATCTAAACATTTTCTTATCTCTAAATACTCTTAAATCATATCCAAATTCATTCATGTACTGATAGAATGAATTCTCTTCTTCTATGAAAGATGCATATACTCCAGGCTCATTTAATTTTGTTATACCATTGTAGATAAAGCTTGATGCAAAAGCGGTCTTACCTACACCTGGATTTCCTTTAACTACGATTAAACCACCTCTAGGAAAACCTTTAACCAAGTTATCTAAACCTACTATACCAGTCTTAACAAAACCTTCACTAGAACATGCATCTATACTTCTAGAATTTTTTAACTCATTTCTAAACATTACAAAAGATACATATTCGATATTGTTTAAATATCTTTCTTTTTCCTAATCCTCAGCCCTCATACCTATTTTTTACGTGTACTATAGTTTTAGAAAACTATTGATACTTATTTTAAATAATATGATAGCAATCTCTAAAAATTATCTCTAAACTGCGAGTTCAGCAATAAAATATTCAGAACTTTTAAACAAGGATGAAAGATATTAAAGAAAAACTTAAAAACCGTAAACTATCTATCTAGTTTGAGGATGATGTATCTGACCAGGCTGACCTAAACGGGATGATCGGGATCTTGAGCGCTGATTAAGATGTTTTTATAAGCTTATTGGTTAGCTTTTATAGACTATTATCAAATATTATCTTTGATTGTCTATGATGAGGTAGTAGCAAAGATGTATCATCCTGTGGATTATTCGATGTAGGAAAAGTTCTGAATAATATTTTGCTCATGTAGTACCTAGTAGATTGTATGAGATGATCCATGTTAGTAGCCATAGTGCTCCATATGTGCCGGAGCCTGTAAGGTATAGTTTTCTACCTAGCTGTATTCTAGATTCTTTCTTTAGTAGGAATTTTAAGATTATTGTTGAGATTATGTATATGAAAATTGCAGTAAAGATGGCGATGATTGAGCTGAACTTGTATATCTCTAGAATGGTTGTTAAGAATCCGAGTAAGCATCC
>JANXDW010000012.1 GCA_025058515.1 Aigarchaeota archaeon | reverse complement strand
CTTCTCTTTAACATAACTTAATGAGATAAATTAATACATGTAAAAATATTCTTCCTCCAAAATGGACAATAGTTTAAAACCATATCATAGAATCTATTTCTAATACCTTTTTATCTTCTGATTCATATTAAATACTAACTTTATATCGTAGAGATAAAGATAGATAATGTGGGCCGGTAGATCAGTGGGAGATCGCCCGCCTGGCGTGCGGGAGGTCGCGGGTTCGAATCCCGCCCGGTCCAATAATATTTTTTAGAATTTTCCTCTAACCTAAGGAAGCTAAGTTTGTCTCTTTTCTTTAATATGCTTGAGTGGAAGATCGATATTCAAGTATTTCTTATCTATTATGTCATTAATCTAACGATGATTTTCAAGACCTAAAGGCTCTTTCCTCTTCTCTACTTAAAGTCTCAAGCATTTTTTCATTTCGCTAATAGACTTAGACAACATGAAACTGTGGATTAAAACCTGATACTCCATCTTAGAAAGAGTCTAGAATTCCCCTCATCATCAAATGAGGATGTTAAACTCATTACAAAGTATTGGAAGATGGGATATTTTATTTACATAAATTTAATTTACATGAATTTACTACGTAAGAGAGAATGCTACTTTAATTATCATGGTTTTTCTATGTAAAGAATTAAATAGCGCTTAACCTATTTTTTAGGTATGCCTAAAAAAGAGGATACATTAAGCAAGAATATAGAAGAGTATCTTGAAGCTATCTACAATCTTACTAGAGGTGGAAAAGTAGCTAGAACTACTGAGATCTCAGAATATCTTAAGGTTGCTCCTGCAAGTGTTACAGAGATGTTAAAGAAGCTATCTGATAAAGGTTACATAGAGTATTCTCCCTATAAAGGTGTAAATCTTACAGAGAGAGGTTTTAAAATAGGTGAGAAAGTCGCTCGGAGACATCGATTACTTGAGAGCTTTCTCCATAACATTCTAAATATAAGAAAAGATCTAGTTCATGAACATGCTTGCGAGATGGAGCATACACTATCTGATGAAGTTGAGACAGCTCTCTGTAGATTCTTAAATCACCCTGATAAATGCCCTGATGATTATAAACTCATCCCTCCATGCGACTTAAAGGTTTCTAACTGTGAAGAATGTGTAGAAAGAAGTTGGAGAAGATATAGAGGAGTAGAAGAAGTAGGAAAACGTAAAGAGAGCATAGTATCTGTAAGTGAGCTTAAAGAAGGAGACCTAGGGAAAATCTCTTTCATAAGAGGTGACCGAAATGTTCTACGAAGACTCTTAGATATGGGCTTAACACCTGGTGCTACTTTGAAGGTTGTGAGGATTGCACCATTTAACGGTCCAGTTGAAGTTGAGATCAGAGGATCTAGGCTTGCATTAGGAGAAGATATTACTTCAAACGTCTTCGTCGAGGTCATAAAGAATGAATCGGAGGTATAGTGATTGGTTAAACTTACAACAGGTCATCACATATCTCTCTCAAAGAGTAGAAGGCAGCAGAAAGCTAGTAAGCAATTAACAATTGCTCTAGTAGGGAATGCTAACGTTGGGAAGAGCATATTATTTAATCAGTTAACAGGCTCAAACCAGATCATCGGAAATTGGCCAGGGAAAACTGTAGAGAGAGCAGAAGGCTGGCTTCGTTTTGGCGATTACGACATAACTATAATCGATCTACCGGGAATATACTCATTCTCAACTTTTTCTATTGAAGAACTTATCTCTAGAGAGTATATTATCTCTGGAAAACCAGATGTCGTAATTAACGTAGTCGATGCATCAGTTCTTGAAAGAAACTTATTCTTTACAATACAATTACTTGAGATGGAAATCCCGTTAATAATTTGTTTAAACCAGATGGATATGGCTAAGAAGAAGGGGATGATTATAAATGTTAAGAAGCTGGAAGAGGTTCTAGGTGTTCCTGTTATTCCAACTGTAGCTACTAGAGGTGAAGGGGTATACGAGTTAATTGAGAAAGCCATCGAGGTTGTAGAACATAAGATAGAGAAAAAGAAGAACGTAATCAAGTACGGAATAGAAGTAGAGACTAGAATAGATAAACTCTCTAAAATGATTGAGTCTAAGAATCTAGGTTTACCATATCCTCCTAGATGGGTTGCTATAAAACTGCTTGAAGATGATCCAGAGATACGTGAGATCGTATCATCAAAATCTAAAGAGATAGTTAATTCAGCTGAGATACTGGCGGAAGAGATATCCCGGATACATGGTGAACCATGCTTCTCAGTTATAATTTCTGAAAGATACTCTATTGTAAACCGGATCGTTAGAGATGCCGTTGTACAGAGGAAAGCTGAGATGACGTTTTCAGAAAAGCTGGATTGGATAACCACCCATAGAGTGATGGGTTATCTAATATCTGGAGGGATATTGGCAGGCTTGATCTTGTGGACATTCACGGTAGGAGATACGCTTTCAAGCTTACTCTCAGATGCATTAAGTTTCCTCGAACCTGTAGATCCAAGAATCAGTGGACCAATCATAAGCATAATATGGAATGGTGCTTTTGGAGGTTTTGTAGCAGGCGTAACATTAGTAATACCCTTCGTTATACCTTTCTACTTATTGATGGCTGTATTTGAAGACTCAGGTATCCTAACCAGAGTAGCTTTCATGATGGATAGTTTTATGCATAAGATAGGATTGCATGGTAAAGCAATCATTCCATTAATTCTCGGCTATGGATGTAATGTTCCAGCTATCTATACTTCTAGAATTATGGAAACTGGGAGAGAGCGTTTGCTAACAGCACTCGCTATCACATTCATACCTTGTGCAGCTAGAACGATTATAATCCTCGGCATGGTCGCGGTATTCCTAGGCATCGAGTGGGCACTAGCACTCTATTTAATTGATCTTATAATAATCTTTGTAGTTGGTAGAATTGCTATGAAAATACTACCTGGTAAGTCAACTGGATTGATAATGGAGATGCATGCACTCAGACTTCCTTCTCTTAAAGTTGTATTCAAGCAGACAATAGCACGGACTAAGTCAATAATATATCTTGTCTTCCCAATCTATATTATTGGAAGTATATTTGTTCAAGTTTTATACTCGCATGGTTTACTCGAGCCAGTAAACCATGCTCTTTCATTCATTACTGTTAATTGGCTTGGACTACCACTGATCACAGGGATCCTACTGATATTCGGATTAATTAGAAAAGAGTTAATACTCTTAATGTTGGTAGCGATATACGGTGCAGAAGATCTTATACTCTATCTAACACCAGTCCAGTTAATAGTTCTCGCATTAGTAAGCATGATCTATCTTCCATGCTCCTCTGTCTTCGCTAGCTTGGTAAAAGAATTCGGATGGAAAAATGCAATCTTAACCTCTCTAGCAAATATATCTATGGCAATACTGCTTGGAGGACTTGCATCTAGAATACTCCCTTTTATCATTTCTTAAACTAATACAATTCTTAATAAAATTATGTAGAGATAGGGTAATGGTACGGGCCCGGGGGGATTCGAACCCCCGACCAATGGGTTAAGAGCCCACCGCTTTCAGCGAATCTTATTCTCTACCTGGCTGAGCTACGGGCCCATAATGATCTTCATAATATCTTGATTTTTAAAGATTATCGATATCTATTGTAGAGTTTCTCTACCTTCGTCTATTTTTTCGAGGGATTATTAATATTTTCAATGTTGTTTTAAATCCATATCGTTTATATGTTGTTATTAGTTCCTCCCAATCGATCTTGAATAAGATTAGGCTTATTATCACCATGGCCACTATCGAGGCTATTATTATATAGATCTCGACTTCACCACCTACTATTAGCCTAGCGATATCAAAGTATGTTTTACCTAAGTAAGCAACAAATACTGAGAGGATAATCTTTCCAATAGAGTTCGCTATCATGAATTTTAGAAATTTTAATCTTGCAAATCCTACTGGTATGTAGATGACATCATCGGGAAGAGGTGTCAAAGCAAATAAGAATACCGCTATCGCACCATACTTATTAATAATGTTAGCCATAAACCCAATCTTTTCATTCTTAGCTTTCAGAATTCTCCTACTAAATCTTCCAAGCATATACGATGTAATCTTACCTAATGCACTTCCAATACCGGACATCACTCCTAAGATCAGTGGATCGAATCTATCAGCTAGCAAAACTACTGGTATCAAGTGGGGTAATGGTAGAAATGGGATGAGGCTTCCCATTAGAGATATAGCAAATGCTCCGAAGTATGCATATGATAAGAGGATGTTGATGAGGTCGGTCAGCTGGTACCAAACCATCTAGAAAGTTGATGTATTACCATGATTAAAAGATTAAAGATGTTGGGGATGGTGAATAGTCTAGCGGGCATAGTCTCAGAATGATCTCAATATTATCCACCTTCTACGACCGTGAGGTAGAATGACCCCCCTTACTTCAGTAGGTCTGGCCAGACCTCTAAAAAATAGGCTCACGACCATCATTCTGAGCTCTCTCTAAATTAAGAGTTATATTCATGCTTGAGCCCTAGTAATCTTGATAGGTTAGGGCGAGGCATGGGGGATAGTCCCTCAGAAAATAATGTAGTAGATCGTCAGAATAAAATTAAAGAACTTAAAATGCGTGAACGTTCTAAGAAGATCCTCGGACCTCTAAGAGATCTTGAAGAATATGTTCCAACTGATTGGTGGAAACATATATTCAACTCTCTCTACTTGAAAACTGATGGAGATGTAGTAAACGATCAGAATATAACTAAGAAAGAAGTAGATCTATTCATTAAGATTCTTGATCTAAAAACAGAAGATAGTATACTTGACCTATGCTGTGGGCATGGTAGACACTCGTTAGAATTAGCTAGAAGAGGATTCAAGAATGTAGAAGGATTAGATATCTCTCACTATCTTATTAGAAAAGCGAGAGCTCAAGCAGAGAAAGAAGGTCTTAAAGTAAGGTTTAGAGAAGGAGATGCGAGGAAGCTACCATATCCTCCAGATACCTTCAACGTAGTAATGATACTTGGAAACAGCTTTGGATACTTTGAATCTATCAAAGAAGATCTACAAGTTTTAAAAGAAGTTAAGAGAGTTTTAACACCTTGGGGTAAGATACTTATCGATGTGGCCGATGGAAGATATCTTAAAGAAGAGTATCAGAAAAGATCTTGGGAATGGATAAGTAAACATTTATTCGTATGTAGAGAACGTTCTCTCTCATCAGATAATCAAAGATTGATAACTAGAGAAGTCATAGTAAATGTGAAGAAAGGGGTTGTAGCCGACCAGATATATGCTGTAAGACTTTACGATAAAGAGACTTTAAAACAGCTTTTAGAAAAAGCTGGATTTACGAATATAGTATTTCACGGTGAGCTTTCTCCAGAATCTAAGCGAAATCAAGACTTGGGGATGATGGAGAAGAGGATAATAGTAACAGCTGTAGCGAAGAAAGAATGGACTCCGATTAGAAAGAAGATGAATGGAGCGAAAATGAGAGTGGCTGTAATACTTGGAGATCCATCAAAATACGATTCCACAAAACCTGGAGGAGTCTTCGATGAAGACGATATATATACGATCAATAAGTTGATACAAGCACTGAATGAATTAAGAGAATACGAATTCATATACATAATGAATCATGATACATTACTTCAAGACCTAATAAAGATCAGAAGCAAAATAGATTTAGTATTTAATCTCTGTGATGAAGGTTTCTATAATGATCCTAGGAAAGAATTACATATCCCCGCATTATTAGATGTTCTAGGAATACCTTATACAGGAGCTGGGCCAAGATGTCTCGCATACTGTTATGATAAGAGCTTGGTTAGAGGTATTGCTAAAGAGATGGATATACCTGTCTCTAGAGCAGTATTCTTGAAGACTGATGATATAACAATACAGTTACCATTCGATTTCCCAGCAATCGTTAAACCAAATTACGGAGATAGTAGTTTTGGCATAACATCTAGAAACGTCGTATATAATGAAGAACAATTACTGAATGCTATCTCTGAGTTGAGGAGTAAGTTCAACTATAATGGTCCGATAGTTATAGAAGAGTTTCTAACTGGGAAGGATCTGACTCTTGGAATAATTGGGAATCCTCCAGAAGACTATACTGTCCTACCTATTACAGAAGAAGATTATAGTGTTCTTCCAGAAGGTTTACCGCAAATATGTGGTTATGAAGCAAAATGGCTTCCTGACACACCATACTGGAATATTAAATCAGTGCTAGCGAATATACCTCAAGAAGTTAGAGAATACATTATCGAGAGTAGTGTGAAACTGTTCATTAGACTTGAATGTAGAGATTATGCAAGATTTGATTGGAGGTTAGATGCTGAAGGTAATCCTAGACTTCTAGAAGTAAACCCGAATCCTGGATGGTGCTGGGATGGACATCTAGCTAAGATGGCTGCATATGCTGGGATGAGTTATCCAGAGATGTTAAGAGCTATCTTGAAAGCAGCTGAGAAGAGGCTTGGAATACAGAAACCTGAGATAAAGAAGGTTGAGCTAACAATATCTCGCAGTAGCTTAGAGACCTCAACTCAATGAAATAGTAACCTCACCTCTTTATCTTCGAGATCTATCTAACTTTCCATAAGCTATCTTCTTAACATTCTCAATTATATCTTCACTATATCTTAATTGCTTTAATCCACGTAAGAGCGCACTTAGATAATGCTCTGAAGGTTTAACCCATCTACCTCTACCAACTGTAGAGACATATGTTATGCTCTCAACTCTTCCAAGTTCTTCAACTTCAACGATCACTTTACGTTTAGAGAATAAGATTGGAACACCTACTACTTCATCTAGCTTACTGAATTGCTCATCCTTGATCTTATAAACGGCACCATAGACTACACCATCTTCATCTTCTACTATATTCGCTACCCCACCTCTCCAGCTTGGAGAGAATACATCAAAAATTAATCTATATCCTCTTAGCAATGCTTTCCTAGGTTCACTCAGATCTCCAATAATCTTCTTTAGAAGATTTTTATCTAAAGCCCAGCCATAAGCAAAGAACCATGCTTCAGTGCTCACTTAAGGACACCTTCCACTATACTCTAGGTAAGAATAGAAGATAAGTGTTAATAGAGTCTTATGTTTTTAGCTATGCATAGTAAGGAATCCATTGTAGAGGCTTCTGTATATTCAATAAGCTTTTTGAGATTCAAGATGGGATCCATCTTCAGTGAAGATTCTTCTTAAGCTCTTCAAGTCCTTTCATCTTTTTAGCTACATACTCTTCATCGATCTTCTTAAAGAGAGGCTTAGGCTCTTTTATCCTATGCCCAGGCATAAGAGTCTTTTCTACATCGCTCCATCTCAATTCTTCAACATTTTTATCTATGTTTAGGTAGTCGAGTAGTCTTTGAGAAGTGAATGGGAGATATGGAGACATTATGACAGTTAGAGCATGGACAACTTGAGCTAATACGTATAGTGTTCTCGGAGCTTCTCTCAGATCTTTCCAAGGAGATTTCTCATTTAGATACCTATTACCTTCTTGAGCTAATCTAAGTATCTCTTTTAATCCTTCTCTAAACTCGCATGCTTCAACACGTTCTCTAAACGCTTCAACTATCCTACAGCATTCTTCTAACATCTCTTTATCCTTCTCACTTAATTCTCCAGGATTCGGTATAACTCCACCAAGTCTTTGATATATGAATGTAAGAACTCGATGTATGAAGTTTCCCAAGGTCCCTATCAATTCATTATTTATCTTCTCTGCAAAATCCTGCCACTTAAAATCTGTATCTTTTGTTTCAGGAGCGATAGCTGCTGCATAGTATCTTATGATGTCTGGGTCATGATCATCGAGTAGGTCGTGCAACCATATAACCCATCCTCTACTAGTAGAGATCTTCTCTCCCTCTAAATTAACAAATTCATTTACTACTACATTATATGGTAATACGTATTCTCCATGAGCTATCAACAGAGCTGGAAATAAGATTGTATGAAAGAATAAGTTATCTTTACCGATAAAACAGTACAATTTCGTCTCTTTATCCATCCAAAACTCTTTCCAAGCTTCTTTCTGCATTAATATATTCTCAGCCCAATCTCTTGTAGCTGATATGTAGCCGAGGAGGTTTTCAGCCCAATTGTATATGACTTGATTCTCTGAGTTTGGGAAAGGTGCAGGTGGACCCCACTCATAATCTCTTGTAATATCTTTATCTCTTAATCCTTCTTTTTCTAGCCATGATACTGTCTTATTGTATGTTGCTTTTCTCCAGTGTTTTTTATCTTTAACATATTCTAATACTTCTTTTGTTAGCGAGCTTAGTTTTAAGAAGAAGTGTACTTTCTTTACGATCTCTGGTCTTGTTCCGCATAATGTACATTTAGGTTCATGTATCTCGAAAGACTCATACCATGAACCGCATACCTCACATACATCTCCATACTGGTCTTCCGCTCCACATCTTGGACATGTTCCTTTAACAAACCTATCGGGAAGGACCATCTTATCCTTAGGACACCACCACTGCTTGATCTCCCTCGGATAGATGTATCCCTTCTCCCACAATCTATTGTAAAACTCTCTCACAACCTCATAATGTACTGGTTTACTTGTTCTTGAAAAGATATTGAAGCTTATTCCAAGCTTCTCAAAGACTTCTTTCTGAATAGGATAATATTTATCACATAATTCTTTAGGAGTCATCTTCTGCTTCATAGCTTCTAACACAATACTGCTCGCGTTCTCATCTGTCCCACATACAAAAACAACATGATCTCCAAGTAACCTTCTAAATCTTGCATAGATGTCTGCTGGAAGATATGCTCCTGCTAAGTGACCAAAATGTCTAGGAGCATAAGAGTATGGAAGAGCTGCAGTAATCAAATACTTCCCGAGCGCGCATCCCCCCACAATATTATGATGAAAGACTATGTTTTTAATGTATAGTTGAACTCTCTATAGAGTTAAGTTTATAGAAGAAGTTTAAAAGAACAGGAGAGATGAAACATGAAGCATAGACTTTAAGATTCCCCACTATATCTACAACTCTCTCATTATGTACTATTCTATTCATATTCTAAGATGAGATGGATTTATTATTAGCGGTTTTAGTGTCTATATGTAGAAAGAAAAGATATGATAATATTAAAAGATTCTTGCCCAAATTGTGGAGGAGAGATCGATGACGAGCTCTTACTTAAAGGGAGTGTATGTAAATCTTGTCTAGCTCCATTTATAGATTATCCAAGCACTAAGATTATAGCTTCACAGTTGAAAGAGAATGGAAAACTTCTAAACTATCAAGTAATTGCAAGTCTTGAAGAAGAGGTAGAATTGTTTAGACAAGAATTTAGAAAAGCTATTGGAAACGAGCCTTGGCTACTACAAGTAGTATGGGCTAAGAGGGTCCTTCTAGATGAAAGCTTCTCTATAATTGCTCCTACAGGTATAGGTAAGACCGTATTCTGCCTACTGATGGCTCTATACTTGATAAAACATAGGAATAGGAGATGTTACGTAATTCTTCCCAGCAGTATTCTAGTTGAACAAGCATCATCTAGAGTGATAGAATTTATGGAGAAGCTACAGATAGAGAAAGATGTATTAGCATATTATCATTCAGGATTGGATAAGACTGTGAGGAGAGAGATGTTAGATAAGATTCGATCAGGAGAGTTTAAACTTCTAATAACTACTGATAGGTTCCTGCTAACTAGATTAGATGCAATTGCAGGAAAGCGGATAGACAACATATTTGTTGATGACGTAGACTCGTTCTTAAAATCTCCTAAAAACATTGATAGAATAATCACTGTTCTCGGTTTCTCGCCTAAGATAATACCTAAAGTTTTCGAGATGATAAAGCTAAGGAAGAGATTAAGCTCCATGAATAAAGAGGTTGAGAGAGAATATACAAAGATAGCTATGGAGATCGATGAGGAGAAAAGAAAGGCTCATGGTAAGTTAGTGGTAGCTGGTGCAACCTTAAAATCAAAACTAACGAAGAGGATACTCTTATTCAATGAACTATTAGGATTCGAAGTAGGTGGCAACCCAAAGTTCATAAGGAATATCGTTGATTTCAAGATGAAGAGTGATAGAGAGGTCTCAGACATAGTTACCGAGTTGATCAAGACACATGGTGGAGGAGCTTTAGTATTCGTCCCTATTCCATACGGTAAAGATTTTGCTAGAGATCTCACTGAAAGATTGAATGAATCAGGTGTAAGAGCATACTTCTATGAGAAGATGGAAGAAGGAATCTTAGAAAAATTTAGAGATGGAGAGTTTAGCGCTCTTGTAGGGATTGCTTCAAGTAGAAGCCCATTCGCCCGTGGAATCGATCTACCTGAGGTTATAAGATACGCAATATTTACTGGAGTTCCAAGACGTGAAATAAGGATCAATAAGTATGAAACGAACCCTAACAAGCTATACATGGTATTAACCCATGTACTAGAGATAATGGATGAAGATGAAAAAGTAAAGGCTCTTCAAATTATTCAAGATTTAAAGAAGATAGTACCAGTTAGAAGAGAATTGGTGGAGAAGATAAGTCGAGTATTGAGTAAGGAAGAACAAGTAGAGCCTGGGTTGAGCTATGCTATCTCTGTTACAAAGCGTGCAGCTGATTTTGCCTCAAACCTCTTGACAGAAGATTTCATTAAAAGGTTAGAAGAGACTTCAGATATCTCGATAAAAAGAGTAGATGGAGAGCTTAGATTAACGATACCTGATGTTAATGGGTATCTCCAAGCTTCTGGTAGAACATCGAGATTGTTTGCAGGAGGGATAACTAGAGGATTATGCATCCTTCTTGAAGATGATGAAAAAGCCTTTGTGGGATTAACGAGGAGACTGAAGTTTCTCCTTGAAGATTTTGAATGGGTGGATTATGATTATGAGGAGGCCAAGAAAGAATTTAACAAAGTCGATAAAGACAGAGAGTTATTGAGACAGATTAGAGAAGGATCTCCTCCAGTATCTATCTTTACTCCTATACGTGAAGCTTTGATGATAGTTGAATCTCCTACTAAAGCTAGGACTTTTGCAAAGTTTTTCGGTAGAGCATCGCGGAGAAAAGTGGGGAATCTAATTTTATACACAACCCAAATAGGAGAGACAATATTAGACATAGTCGCTACTATGGGACATATAACAGACCTCTCCCTTCAACCTGGATACCATGGTGTAATAGTGGAAAACGATAACCTCAAAGCATTCTTCTCCTATATAAAGAAGTGTGAAACATGTGGACACCAGTTCGTCGATCTTAATGCATGCCCTATCTGTGGTGGAACTAAGATATTATCGAAAAAGTCGGTTGTAGATGTTTTAAGGAAGATCGCATTAACGGTAAACGAGGTCTACGTTGCTACAGACCCCGATGCAGAAGGTGAAAAGATCGCATACGACGTAACTTGTTTAATAAAACCCTATAATCCAAATATATATCGATTAGAGTTTCATGAAGTTTCTAGGAAAGCTTTGATAAATGCGATCGCAAATAAACATCACTACTCTATAAATCTAGTATCAGCTCAACTGGTTAGACGGATAGAGGATAGATGGTTTGGTTTCGAGCTTAGTAGAAAGTTGTGGGATTACTTCGGATCTAAGAATTTGTCAGCTGGAAGAGTGCAAACCCCTGTCTTGGGATGGATAGTTAAGAGGATGATGGAAGCTAGAGAGAAGAAGACGATTGTGAGAGCTCACCTAGCTAATAGTTTAGAGCTCGTATACGAGAATCCAAGTAATCTAGATGAGATTAAGAAGAAGTTTGAGAGTAAGGAGCTTGTAGTTGAAGTTCCAGAAGTATGTAAAATTAAGAGAGTAGTGAACCCGCCTCCACCGTACACAACCGCAACACTACTACAAGATGCTTTTACATTTCTCCACTACCCAGTAGACCTAACCATGAGATTAGCACAAGAACTCTATGAAAGTGGTTTCATAACCTACCATAGAACAGACTCAACCACAGTGTCAACTACAGGTCTCAATTTAGCTAAAGAGTACATCGAGACAAAGAAGTTGGGGAACTTCATCCCGAGAACATATGCTCGTGAAGGAGCTCACGAATGTATAAGACCTGTAAGGATGATAGATAAGTCGAGAGTTTTACAGTACATGCAGATAGGGTTGATAAAACCTGTTGTTGAGATAACGGATAAACATCTCAAGCTATATGACTTGATATTTAGACGTTTCATAGCTAGTCAGATGGAGCCCGCTACAGTAATCGTTCAGAGCTTTAAAGCAATCTTAGAAAAGAATGAGCTGACTAGAGAAAGAGTAGTAGATGTATTAGTAGAGGGATTTAACAAGATATTTCCAATGATAAAGCGGGAGCAAGAAGCTCAGTTAGGAGAATACTCGGTAACTGATATGCGTGTCTTAAAGGTTCCAGCAGTTCAAATGTACACAGAAGGAGATATAATATCCTTGATGCGTGAGAAGAGAATAGGAAGACCGAGTACATACAATAGAATAATTCAAGTATTATTTGATCGACAGTATATCTTCGAGAAGAAGAGTAAGATAATACCGACAAAGAGAGGGCTCAAAGTGTATGAATACTTAGAGAAGAACTTCGGTGAATACATCTCTGAAGATATTACGAGAGAACTTGAGGAGACGATGGATAGGATAGAAGATGGGAAAGAAAATTATCTCGAAGTATTGAAGAGGTTGAGAGAGCAAGCTCAAAGGATCGTATCCAAAGTTACCGCATAACGTGGTCCAACTCAAGAACCTCAAACTTTTGGTTACAAAATTTTCCTAAAAGAAGAATAGAGGAAGCGTAAATACTTATCATATACTTGTTCTCGATCCTTTCAAGATCTGATTAAATTCAGAATCTCCGATAATTCGTGGATCCGTGGAAGGGTTTTCACACTCATAATATTAGAAAAGAAATATATCTAGCATTTATTCATAAAATATCTGAGGTGTAAGTATGGGTGTTAAGAATATTTATCTTCTAGATTTTGGAGTACTCTCAGGAGAGCTAGGCTGGTTCCTACCTGACCCAGCTGGATGGACAGAAACTGCTGTAGAGAAAAAAACCTAAGATGCCCATATGGACTGATATCCCTGTAACAGGTGCGCTCATTGAACATACAGATGGAAGAATACTTATGGATACTGGTAGTAATCCAGAAGCAAAGAAAGTTTGGGGACCTGTTTGGGAAGTCTTCCCAATGACTAAGTTTACAGATGAGAATAGATTAGAGAATCAGTTAAAGATGATCGGTTTAAAACCTGAAGATATAGATTATGTGGTATTCACACATCTCCACTTAGATCATGCAGGTCAAGCATATCTCTTTAAAGATTTAAAGAAACCATTAATAGCGCACAAGAGAGAATTGATGTGGGCAACATATTTGATGTATCTTGGAAAGATAGGTGCATACCAATCTGTTGATCTTGAAGCATTGAAAGGTGGGGAATGGTTTACATTTGATGGAGAGATTTTTGAGCTTCTACCAGGAGTAGAATTGATGTTTGTTGGAGGCCATACCCCTGGAAGTATTATACTGAAGGTTACAACAGAAGCTGGTAATCATTATCTATTCACAGGGGACTTTGTACATCTTCCTGAAGAGTTAGAGAGAGAATCTAAAGGCTGGCTGTTGGGAGATATAGATGAGTATATAACAGGATTGAGAAAGATTAAATTATTATCGAAGAGACCTAGAACAAACTTGGTGATAAGCCATGATCCAAAGCTATGGGAGAAGTATCCTAAAGCTCCGAAATCCTTAAGGTAGTTCTACAAGCATAGTGTGGGAGAAGATAGTATGGCAGAACTTTTCTACATTTCTCCTAATGATACAGTATTTACTGTTAGAAATGTTCAAGTAAAATTTGGGGAAGGAGTTAGCTCAGAAGTAGGGTATGAAGCGGTAAGACTAGGGATTAAGAAAGCTCTAATAGTAACGGATAAGAACATAAACGAGAATACAAAAATACCTTCTAGAATAAAAGAATATCTTGAAGGCTCAGGAGTAAAAGCTGAGGTCTTTGATGGTACTCACATAGAACCTATAGATACTGAAGTTTTGAAGGCCATAGAATTTGCTAAGGGAAAAGATTACGATGGATTTATCGCTGTAGGCGGAGGATCATCGATCGATACAGCTAAGATGATAAATCTATACACAACTTATCCTACTGCTGATTTCAAAGATTACATTGCATCTCCGGTAGGTGGAGGGAAGCCTGTTCCAGGTCCTCTCAAACCATCAATATGTATCCCAACTACTGCTGGAACTGGGAGTGAGAATACCCCTGTCGCAATAGTTGATCTAATTAAAGAAAAGTTGAAGGTAGGGATCTCAAATCCATATTTACTACCTTCTTTTGCATTATTAGACCCTGTGCTCACGGTTACTCTTTCACCATATTATACAGCTTCAACAGGAATAGATGCACTAATGCATTGTATAGAATGTTATACAGCGATTCCATACAATTCTAGACCTAGACCAGCATCTCCAGATAAGAGACCAGTTTACATAGGCTCAAACCCTGTCTCAGATATATTCGTAGAGAAAGCAATTGAATTGATTGGAAAATACTTGAGGAGAGCTTACTATAATCCATATGATTTAGAAGCTAGGAGCAATATGCTCTTAGCAGCACATTTAGGAGGAGCGTTTGGAAATGCTGGAGTGCATATCTCGCATGCCTTGGCTTATCCAATCGCTGGTAGAAGACATGATCTCCCACATGGAATAACCGTAGCTATAACAGGACCAGCTATGCTTGAATTCCTTGAACCAATAGTTCCAGAAAAGTTATCGAGAATAGCTCAGCTTCTAGGAGAGAAGATCGAAGGTCTCAAAGTTAGAGAAGCTGCAACACTAGCTAAAGAAGCATTGATAAAATTGATGAAAGACCTTAATCTTCCACGAGGGATAAGTGAATTCGATTTTGAAGAAAAGGATATAAGAGAACTCTCTGAAGGAGCGATACTACAGCAGAGGTTACTGGCTGTAAGTCCAAGACCTATAACTATTAAAGAGATTTCAGAGATCTACAAAAGAAGCCTCAATAACTGGTAATGGAAGATTTCTTTCCCAACATTTTTCATGTTTACCGATGTTACTCTGAGAAGTCAGAAAGCAGATATTAAAAATAAAATGATTTTTATTGATTATGTCTAGATTTATTTAATTCTCTTCTTTATTTCTTTAGCAACTTCCATTCCCAACTGAGTAACAAATGCTTCAAATTTCTTCTCATCTAAAGCTAATGTAAGATTTTCCGTAATCTTTTCTCCCATTCTCTCAATAAATTCATCTCTTAGGTCTTCGATGTTCTTCGAAAGATTACTTAGCATTACGAATGCTTGTAGAAGTCTTAGTG
>JANXDW010000010.1 GCA_025058515.1 Aigarchaeota archaeon | reverse complement strand
ATAAATTCTGAGAACCCTCCAGGAAGAGAGTTGGAAGCTGCAAGTTATGTAGCTGAAGAATTAGCTAAGATAGGTGTTAAGACAAAGATCGATCGATTTGAAGAATATAGAGCTAATGTAATCGGTATAATCGATGTAATAGATAAACCATCTATACTCTTGAATACACATCTAGATACTGTTCCAGCTGGAGATAGAGATCTATGGACTATCTCACCATTTAGTGGAGAATTAAGAAATGGTAGAATATATGGACGTGGCTCCGTAGATGCAAAAGGGATAATTGCTTCTATGCTAGGAGCATTGAGGAATTTAGCTGAGAAAGGCTGGCCAATAAGAGGTAAGATAATATTTTCAGGTGTAGCAGATGAAGAAGTTGAAGGTAAAGGTACGAAGAAGTTGGTCAATAGTGGTATAAGAACTGATTATGCAATAGTTGGAGAACCGACATCTCTTAAAGTCTGCACAGCCCATAAAGGTAGATTAGTGATTGATGTAAACTTCTTCGGAAGATCAGTACATGCAAGCATACCTAGTAAAGGTAGAAATGCGATCTACTATGCTTCTAGATTTATTGAGAGTATCCAGAGAATAAGATTTAGAGAGAGGCATAAACTATTAGCTCACCCGACGTGTAGTGCGACTATTATTAGAGGTGGAGTAAAAGATAACATCATACCAGATAAATGTACGGTAACCTTAGATATAAGAGTACTACCCTCGATGAAGGTAGAAGAGGTAATTAAGAAGCTTAACAAGATACTAGAGAAAACACTGCCTAAGAAGAGTTATAATCTTAGAATAGTAAATTATATTCCTCCAGCAGAAACATCTTCTAAAAATCTCTTAGTAAAGATAGCGTTAGAATCTCTCTCTGAAGTAATAGGCAGGAAAACTAGACCGATAGGTCTCCAAGCTACATGTGATATGAGCTTCTTAGTAAATCAAGCTAAGATACCCACAATAATCCTGGGGCCTGGAAAGATTGAGGATGCTCACACAGTAGATGAATCCATAAACGTAGATGAATTAGTGGAAGCTTCTTTAATCTATGAAAAGATCTTAGAGAAGATATTGAGTTAGCTTTACAATCAAATGAATGAAGTGGAATAAGGATCATGTGCTCAAAGATTTTCATTAAACTTTCAATGATAGTCTAATGTTTCTATCTTCACTTCTTATGAGTTTTTAATGCTTTGTTTATGTCGCCTGCTCTACTACTAAATAACAATGTGAAGATTATGTTCGCAGTTGTTATCGTAGAGATTAGCATTATCTGATCTAGCGTTCCAGCCTCAAATGTTCTCACTAATGTTACCAATGGGAGAAGCATTGAAGAAAATGCTCCAGAGAGATACATAACAGCCATCCTAGACCTAGTCCTCTTACCAGTACTTCTATCAACATATATTCCAAGCGTAATCATATAACATCCAAATCTTCTGAACTTATCTAATCTGTAAAGATTTGATAATCCTACAAAATAAGATGAGAAGGCTATCCCTAGGATCCTACCTACAATATAGTGGGCTAGACAGTGGCTGAAGTACCAGAAGATGATCCAAGATGATAGAAGTAGTAGATAGTTGATAAAAAGTAAGTCGGTGGGATAGATAAACCACAATATTAGAAAGCCGGCGGCTAGTCCAGTTAACTGGATGAGTGAGCCTACTGATAATGAGATAGTGAATAGATTAAACTCTCTAGGTGGAGGTTTATTCTCTAGATGGTTTCTAACAGCTTCTTCTCTAAACTCAAGGATGCTGGAGAAGGTATTCATTACTATAGGTCTCAGCAATATGCTTAAGATCCTCGGTCTGATTGAAAACTCCAATTCCTCTAAAATCTTAACATAATCATCTACTTGATTTAATTCTGTCTTCAACGTGAATATAGGGATTGGTGAACACTCTATAGATCTAGCTCTTAGTACTATCGATTCCTTCTCTTTAAGATCCACCTCTATAAAATATCTTATATCTTGATTCAATAATCTAATAGTTAATACGCTTTCTACAATTCTTGGTTTTAGATTCCTTGGCATAATATTTTGAAACATGTTTAGAGTATATAGTTTGAAAACATCATCTATGGGATGTTTGAGTAAATACTCTCTCCTAATCTTTAACAAAGCCTCTCTTTCTCCAATAGATGGTTTTTATCACTTTAAGGAAATCTTTTACTCTAGCTTGAATACCATATCTTTCTTCTTTAAATCTCATATGTAGATATATCTTGAACAAGAGAGCTAGGTCTCTCTTGAGTTCCAATCTACTTGCTAAAGCTCTCTTGATAAACTCAAATACAGTACTGTATGGGTTGAAGATCTTTAGAATAGTCTTTCTATAGTTTTCCAAGTTTTCTAGATTCTCTACTAGTGATTCTGCTGAGTATATGCTGGGTATTATCCCTTCTCCTAGCATTGGATAGACTGTGCCAATAGCTTCTCCTACACCTACAATGTTGTCTACATATATTGGTTGACAGTATTCTGGAGGGGTGATCCTAATAGGTCTACCGATCTTCATCAGTACTTCTCCACGATGCTTCTCAACAAAATTCTTAACAGCTTCTAAATGTCTTTTCAGATAGTCTCCAGCACCTACATGGTATAAGCTATCTCCAAGAGGGAAACACCAGAGATATCCTGAAGCTTCTTTGAAAGGCTTAATATAGAAATCATCATAAGGTGGTTCTCTGAACTTTACTCTATACTCTACCGTTGGTATAAAGTAGTTCTCCTTTATCCTTGGTAGAAGAGATCTATTGAATCCTGTTGCATCTATTACTAAGTCGTAGCCTGGAGGTGGAGAACGTACATCTACTCCAAACTTTAATCTTGAATCTTTTATCAAGTCTTCTTCAAATCTTAATTTATCGAATGTACATAGTCCCCGTAATTTTATAGAATGTATTTCTCTTCCTAGATCTAGCAACATCTCTCTACCAACATATAGTATGTAGTCATCGAAGTTTAAGCCAACCCGCTTACATAACTTGCTCATCTCATTCTTACTTGTAGCCCATGCACATATTGGGAAATACCTAGACTTCTCAAGCTTCTCAAATCCTTCAACAATATATTTTTCATTAAGTCTAGCTAGTAGATAGGAGCCAGCAACCCCAATACCTACAACAGCGATCTTCAAGACTAAGAGATCGAAAAAAGAGATTAAATTTAAACATAAAACTAGATAACGAACTTTAGAGGTTAAAAGCCTCCTCTAGTAAACATCCATAAGAATTAAATTTAACCCTTGAGCATCTATGATTGGGGCCCGTAGCTCAGCCTGGTAGAGCAGCGGGCTCATAACCCGTTGGTCGTGGGTTCGAATCCCACCGGGCCCACTTCATATCAGTTGAGGTGCCAATAATCTCTAGTGCACTAGCTAGAAAATGTAAAATGTCAGATTCTGCAGCCATCATCACCTCTCAGCGTACCTCGACATCATCATTCAACCATACTACATCCATCTAAAATTTTAGATTTTCATCACTATAAACATGAATAAAGGATTTATAGCATATTTTCAATAATATAATTTAAGGATTAAACATGAGTTTGCCTAAGAATTTCATAGAAAACGTTTTAAGGTTTAAGGAAGATTATCTCCGTTACAGAGTTTCAGATGAAGGGCTTAGGTTTGAGAGAGAAAGAAGGATGCGGGAGAGTGATATTCGTAAGATACTGAGTAAAGAGGAGCTGGAAGCCTTTGATGAAAACCGCTTATTATTTCTTGCCGATAACCTGTACGCCTTCATGTGGTGGCAGAGGAAAGAATACCTAGTAGACTATTGGGTAAAGGGAGCTGGAGGGATAGGCCGGCTGAGAGAGAGCTTGATGGATTTACTATATTCTGGCCGAAGCTTGGCCGATAGGCTGGACAAGTTCCGTAAAGATGTCAAGGGCTTCGGAACCGCCACGATCACCGAGGTTCTTACATATTTCAACCCAAAAGAATACGGCATCTGGAACAGGAGAGTTAGAGAAACACTAGTTAAGCTTGGGTTGTCCCAGATGGAAAAAATAAGTATCAGTAAGATGACAGGTAAACAATACGAAGATATAATCAAGATTCTTAAGGAGGTTGCACGTCTTCTAAGAGATGAGGAAAGGCTTCCGGATCCAGACTTACTTGATGCGCATTACTTTCTATATTATGTTCTGATGTATACTGAAGCAGTAGGTGAAGCTGAAAAACTTGAGGAGCTTCCAGATCATGAAGAGATCATCAACATGTTATTGAACATCGGGAGAGGATTAGGATTTGATGCTCTAGCCGAGGTTCCACTGGCACCCGGGACAAGAGTGGACGTCGTGTGGTCTGCAAAGATTGGAAATCTAGGTGAGTTGAGATACGTCTTCGAGGTTCACGTTGGCGGTAACGTGGATGCTTTACTCGTTAATTTGGTGAGAGCTTCTCACGACCCGATAGTTCAAAAACTCGTGGCTGTTGCTACAGATGAAGAACTGGAGAAAATTAAGAGAGAAGTATCATCTTTGAGGATTATCTCCGATAAGTTCGTCTACTGGAGCGTTAGGGAAGTTGTTAAAGTGAACGAGTTGATCGGGGAGCTCATGGAAATAATGCAGAGGCTAGGATTAACCAAACCGTAATAACAGGTAAATGCCCCGTCTTCCCCTACACCATTAACGGGTCTTCCCCAAACACGGTTAGAAGATAAGATGATAAAAAATAATTACTAATACACTACAGATGCCAACCTTTGGAAGATCATGTTACGGGCCCGGCGGGCTTTGAACCCGCGACCCCCGGGTTTCTCCTATGGTTAAAAGCTTCACCGAGGAGTAAACTACTCCACCTCACCGGTGCTCTATCCTGGCTGAGCTACGGGCCCGTTTACGTT
>JANXDW010000047.1 GCA_025058515.1 Aigarchaeota archaeon | reverse complement strand
TGTAAAACCAATCTTATATAATAGAGTGTAGATTATATGAACATGGTAAGAGTTGAATCTCCAGGTAAGTGTGGAATCTCGAAAATGGTTTTAGCATTAATTATCTCGGTAATAATTGTTGTTGTGGCCGTAGCTGGATATTTTGTAACTCTCTCCCCTGGGCCTCAATCGGCAACACCTGTGAAAAAGCTTAAGGTTGCGGTTATCTATACAACACCTATCGAGGAGCCTTGGAATACCGTTCTTCACGAAGCGTTGACATGGGCCAAGGGAAGATACGAATTCGAGTATGTTTATTCTGAGAAAGTCGATACAGCTGATGTTGAGAGAGTTATTAGAGAATACATAGCCGCAGGATACGATATAATAATACCTCATAGCTGGGGCTTCTATGAGACTACGATAAAATTAGCGAAAGAGTTCCCGAATGTAGCTTTTGCACAAGGCTCAGGTCCAACTGATATCAAGTATCCTGCCAACATAGTTCTATACGATTACTGGATACAAGACGCTGCATATCTTGCAGGAATAATAGCGGGGAAGATGACTAAGACCAACGTCGTAGGAGTAGTAGCTGCGTACGCTGTCCCAGATGTCAATAGACTTGTAAACGCTTTCGCAGCTGGAGCTAAATCTGCCAATCCTAAAGTTGAAGTTAAAGCTATCTATATAGAGAGCTGGTTCGACCCCATAAAAGGTAAAGATGCTGCAAAGACCTTGATAGAGATGGGAGCCGACTTCATATATGCTGAGAGATACGGTCCATTTGAAGCAGCGAAAGAAGCTTTAGAGAAGGGAAAGAAGGTATACTGTTTTGGTAATATAGTAGATCAATCTACTCTTGCACCAGAAGTAGTTTTAGCAAGCGTTGCATGGGATCTTAAGACCTTCGTTGCGAAACTCATAGAGATGAAGCAGAAAGGAAGATGGGAAGGTGGAATATACGATTGGGGAATGAAAGAAGGATGGGCTAAACTAATCTGGAATGAGAAGCTTAAGAAAGAAGTTCCAAAAGAAGTTTTGGAACTCGTAGAAAAAACAGAGAAAGATATAGTGGAAGGAAGGTTTAAGGTACCTGTATTCGAGGATTGGAATCCTGAAAGATGGAAGTGAAGTCTTTAACTCCTATATTTTTTTGGGGATTCTAGATGCCGTTAATCAGACTTGAAAACATAGTAAAGATATATCCAGGTGGAACAGTAGCTGTAGATAATGCATGCTTCGAGGTTGAGAAAGGTGAGGTCCACGCACTCTTAGGTGAGAATGGAGCTGGAAAGACTACGCTTATGAAGATACTGAGTGGGTGTCTTAAACCGACTTCAGGATCAATCTACGTAGATGGAAGACGGGTCGAGTTTAGGTCTCCAGCTCACGCTATGAAGTATGGTATAGGAATGCTACATCAGCACTTTACACTCATACCGAGTATGTCTGTCTTAGAAAACGTGATGCTCGGTCTTACAGATCAAGATGTAAAGAAAGAAAAACTACTCAAAGATATAGAGAGAATCTCTAAGTTTCTTAGATTAAATGTAGACTTGAGGTCGCCAGTTCACGTTCTCTCAGTTGGGGAGAAGCAAAAAGTTGAGATAATGAGGATGATGCTTTTGAAAGCGAGGATTTTGATATTCGATGAGCCTACATCTTCAATCTGCGGACCTGATGCTGAAAACTTCTTAGATATGCTCAAGAAACTTGCATCTGAAGGTTATGGCATCGTTCTGATTACTCATAAGATTAGAGAAGCATTGAAGGTCTGCGATAGGGTTACGGTTATGAGAAAAGGAAAGACGATATCTACGTTGAAGAGGGATGAAATAAAAGATGAGAGAGTATTGCTTGAGATGATGCTTGGTGAACACTTTTTGCCTGAGGTTTTAAAACAACCACGTGAAGAGTATGAGACTCCACTACTTATCGTGAAAGACCTAGTTGTTAAAAATGATCAAGGTGTGGTAAAGGTAAACAGAGTATCGTTTGAAGTTCGTAAGGGAGAGATATTTGGTTTGATAGGTGTAGAAGGGAATGGGCAGAAGGAGCTTATCGAGTCGATAACTGGTTTGAGAAAACAATTATCAGGTCAAATAATATTTAACAATAGTAAGTACTCTTCTAGCCCAAGCTATATACCTGAAGAACGTATGGAGGTTGGTGTTGCCCCATCGCTAAGCGTAATGAAGAATGCAGTTCTAAGAGATTTTGAACGTGAGGAATTTAGTGGGAGATATGGTATTCTAAAATTCTCAAAGATTGGAGAGATTACAAATAAAATAATACATTTCATGGATGTGAGAACACCGAATATGAATTTACCGGTAAAGTATCTTTCAGGTGGAAATATCCAGAAGCTTATAGTAGGAAGAGAGTTGATGAGGGGTTCGGAGCTCTTGATAGCGGAGCAGCCTACCGCTGGCTTAGATGTGAGATCAGCTTACCATGTCAGAAAGAACTTACTTAAGCTTGCATCAATGGGTGTAGGTATACTGCTCGTATCTTCTGATATAGATGAGGTACTAGAGGTATGTGATAGGGTTGCTGTTATGAGAGATGGAAGAATAGTGAGGATATTTAATGCAAGTGAAGCAGATCCGAAGAGGATTGGTATGTATATGTTGGCCGCGGAGGTCGGCTTATCTTCACAGTAGAAAGATCGTTAATAATTATACGGGCTTTCTTAGGAACTATGGCTATAGGCATAGCTTTCCTAGTAGGATCAGCAATACTATTACTTGCTGGTGTAAATCCCTTAGTAGCATATTACTGGCTCTTCTACGGAGCATTTTCAGCAACATCTCTTGTAGAGACATTCGTACGTGCAACACCTTTACTCTTAATAGGTTTAGGATTAGCGATCTCATTTACAGCACGTATATGGAATATAGGTGCAGAGGGACAATTTTACATAGGTGCAACCATAACCGCGGTCCTCGGGCTCTATACTCAAAGTCTTCCACAACCATTCACATTCTTCTTACTGCTTGCAGCTGCTGGAGTCAGTGGTGCAGCATGGGCTCTTCCTCCAGCGATCTTAAGAGCACATTATGGTATAAACGAGATAATAACAACATTGATGCTTAACTACATCGCTATTTATACTGTTAGCTACCTACTCCACAATCCTTTTAGAGATCCCGTCTCATCATTTCCAGAAACATCAACTCTTCCAGAGCAGATCTGGATTCCGATACTGGTTCCAGGTACAAGATTCCACATGGGGATCCTACTTGCATTCTTCACGGTTCCCGTCATTTACTTTATTCTGAGGAGAACAGCTTTCAGTATGAAGTTAGAGATACTTGGCTCTGGTAGAAAGACTGCGGAATACGCAGGGATAAACGTTACAAGATTGATTATACAGTCTATGTTGATCAGTGGTTTTCTTGCAGGTGTTGCAGGCGGTATTGAAGTACTTGGGATACAGCATAAGATGAGGTTAGAGATATCGCCATCAATCTCACCTTATGGTTACACTGCAATAGCTGTCGCCCTCCTAGGATATCTAAATCCAGTACTGATCGCTGCGACATCTATATTTCTAGGAGGTATAATAAATGGAAGTATGACGATGCATAGGATGGCGAATGTACCCGTAGGCATGGCAGGGATAATTCAAGCCATCATGATAATTTTCATAATGCTTGGATACTATTTAGAGGAGAAGTTTGCGACCAAGCTGTTAGAGAGGTTAAAGCAATGATAGCTGAACTCGTATCGGGGATAGTCTACTCTAGCATAATACTTCTCACGCCTCTACTACTCGCTGGGATAGCAGAGCTCTTAGTTGAGAAGAGTGGATTGTTGAATCTAAGTATTGAGGCAACGATGCTTATGGGTGCATTTACCGCCTTCATGGTCGCATATTACACGCAAGACCTGCTGCTCGCAACTATCACAGCAGGTGTTGCAGGAATCATTATGTGCTTACTTTTCGCTCTCTTAACAGTCTTCCTATCATTAGACCAGATGGTCATCGGTCTCGCAATGAATATACTCACTATCGGTATGACATCATATCTATACAGAGCTAGTTTTGGATGGTATGTCAGTCCAGTGCCACCTCATATTAAAGAGACTATAAGACCAATTGAGATACCAGTACTATCAGATATCCCACTCATAGGGGAGATAGTCTTCCATCAAATCCCACATACTTATTTAGCATTTCTACTAGTTCCACTAGTATGGTGGTTTCTATTCAAAACAAGACTTGGCCTCAAGACGAGGGCTATAGGCGAGGATCCTCAGGTTGCAGACTACTTAGGAATAAATGTAAATCTTATCCGCTTCTATATTCTCATATTCGAAGGTTTCATTGTAGGGGTAGCTGGCTCAACACTCTCTATAGCCTACTACAATATGTTTTTAGATAATATGACACAGGGAAGGGGCTACATAGCTATAGCACTCGTCATATTAGCTCGATGGAATCCTTTACTATTATTACCTGCGAGTTTTCTATTCAGCTTTATAGATGCTGCCCAGCTTAGAATACAAGCATCTGGAGTAATACCATTTCCATATCAATTCTCATTGATGCTACCATATCTTCTTACGATAATAGTCTTGATAATAGCTGGAAGAAAAGTGAAGGGGCCTGCAGCTCTAGCGAAACCATTTAAAAAGGTGAGATAGAGATGTTAAAGCTCGTAGTTCGATGGTTTAAAGCTTTGAACTTTTTCAGAGTATTTCTTAACAGCCTCATCGATAAATCTTTCTTCTTCAGGAATATTCTCAAAGAACTTCTTAATTAATGAGAGATACCTTATCTCAGCTTCTGGACACTTAAGCTTATCCAAGTTCTCTTCAATTATCTTTACTGCTTCATTTGCAGCTGCAACCGCTCGATTATAATCAGTCTTCTCAGATACTATGGCCCCTGCAATCCTGAGAGCATTATCTGGAGAAAGTATGAGTGCTTGAGGATCTCTATACTTATCAGATTCTATAAGAACTCTCTGGAATTCACTATTCAGATTCAATGTTATAGATGTATTCATAATTGAGACGTCGTAGCAAAGTATCTCCAACATAGCGGCCACACTCTTTCCACTAAAGAAATCGTCTACAGTTATCGATTCATTTGACCATAGGTCACATGCAGCTGCTGAGATATTCCCCACTAGGCTGGAGTGCGCTGGAGCCGATGTCTTCCCCTCCATACTCACTGGATACCCAGTTATCGCTTTGATGATAACGTTCTCGTATGCACAGTCTTTTCCAGGCCCTCTCGCTCCTTCTTCATAACATGCAAGCGTCCTGACGGCTGACATCGCTCTTACTACAGTAGATAAGACATGGGGTATCCTTCTATTAATGAGACCGTCAGCAAGAACCATCGCACTGTTTGCTAGAGCACATGCAGTATCTCCAGCAGGTATAGCATCTTTCGATAAACTTACTATCTCTCTCCACAAGAATCTTACATCTCTTGATGCTAAGATAGCTATTGAGAAGAGTATTCCAGATAAGTCGTTTCTCATGATCGAATATGAGAAGACTTCTTGTCCACCTCTCGACTCTATTGATAAGAGGTCTGCACCCTCATCAACTGAGTATTCAAAAGATTCTAGAATCATCTGAACATAGTCATCCTTCCTCAAGCCTCTTTCAAACCTTCTGATATCAGCGACGGTTGCTCTCAAAGCTGACTTTACACCATGTTCTAGATAATATTTGTGGAGAATCTCTTTCTGCTCTCTCACCACTGAGCTTCCCCACTCTACATTTCTAACCATAGGTTCAACAAATTCAGTATCTAGCTGGACTTCTTTAAAACCTAGATTAACAATCCTCTCCATAATCGCCATCGTAGTCTTCTTATACTCTTCAAGAAGAAGATCCTTCTCTTTCTCAAACCCAGGTTTTAATAAGTACTTTACCTCTGGGATAACTTTTCCTCTACCAACAGATAGGTCGAAGCCGTAGTTAAGAGGATGTTTAGCAAAACCAAATAACAAGTCTTTTGGAGTATCGTATGCGAGTTCGGTGAAACGCATCCTATTCCCACCGGGGAAGCCCTAGATCCTCCAGCTCCCTCCAGACCCTCTCGTATATCTCCAACCACTCTCTCGTTGGTTGAAGAGTCTTAAGATCTGTACACTCTATGAAGCTCTTCCCCTTAGGCGGATCCCTCAACCTACCTTCATACTTTGGAAGTATCGCTTTTACAATCTCATTTGCATCTGAAAGCTTTAGGTTCTTGGCAGATGATTTAAGGACCTCGGCGAAGAACTTATTCTCTAAGCCGCTACCGTGGTCTTTATACCTACATGCAGCAGGTCTAGTACCTATCTCGATAGAAACCCCTGATACTGAGTCAGCGATGGTTATCGTAGTAGTCTCGTATAGGAGCATGTCTGTGCATGGTCCGCTTACTTGACTTGTAATACCAAGATTCATCACGTGGTTACCCAAAGTTCTTGCTTGCATACTCGTACTAGTCGCCCACAATGCTTCTCTACTAGTATTTGAGAAGAATCTAGCGTCGAGTATCGTGCTCTCTACGACTGTGGGGAACATCGAGACCGTCTGGAGTATCTGAGCTGCTACAGCTCCTACTACAGCACCTTCAGGAGGTCCAAAATATCCTCCAATATTCAGCATATGACCTGCTTCTAATGGTGAGCCTATCAAATGGTTAGTAACTACTCTATGCATTATCTGGTAAGAGAGTATTATCGGTTCTGGTATCAAGGCTATTCCAATAGTCCTCTCAGGATCGTAACCTCCTGGCAGGAAACCCGATATGTAAGCGTATTCAGTTGGTGCACCTTCAACACCGTGGAGCGGCATACCAGGTCTCCCAACCCTCCTTAAAGCTTCTTTTACATACTTCGCTTCATACATCCCCATGATCGTTTCATATGGTGTTCTCGCACGTATCTCTCTCCCATTTATCCTATCTAGAGTAGGTGCAAGTATTATGTCTATTACCTTATACTGAGCGATGGTCATGCAGAGAGGTATAAAGTATTCTTCTGATACCGCCATACCTAGTGCTGAACCTTCTGCAACTGGCGGTATACCGTCTTCAGGCTTCCTACTCCTTATGACTACACTATCCTTTCCATAACCGAGAACAACTTCTCTAGGCGCATCGCGGAGAGCTTGCTTTATCTCTTCCTCAGTGAAGATAACCCTCCTCCCAGTATCTGGGCAGAACATTCCAACTCTAATAGCGAAATCATAACCAGCTCTGTAGAAGTCTTCCGCAAGAGATAAGTCTGTGTTTATCGGGTTATTAGGGTCGAAGGTCCTTTCTAAACCATGCTCTTTTAAAACTTCTCTTGTTACTCTCGGAACTAGCTTTAACTCAAACTCATGTTTCTCCATAGGAGGACCGGTTAAAGTTTTATCTAAAACATTGAAGAGAAGATCCAAAGACGTTCACCTATCTCCATTCTCCAAGTATTACAGGTTTAGGTAACTCGTGACCTTTTTCAAGTAGTGTATCACAGAGCTGGACCGCTCTCTCCGCATCCTTCGCCCAGCCATCAGCACCTATCTCCCTAGCCCAATCTGGATAGACAGCTGCACCACCAATGATAACATAGAACTTATCTCGTATCCCTTCATCGATAAGTCTAGTTATAACGTCTCTCATATAGAACATAGATGGAGTTAACAAGCAGGACATTCCAATTATCTTTGCACCTTCTTTCTTAGCAGTCTCAACAAAGTTTCTCGGTGGAACATCGTAACCGAGGTCGATAACCTTGTATCCATTAGCTCGAAGTATTGCTGCAACTATGTTTTTACCTATATCGTGGATATCACCGTAAATCGTTCCGATTACGACCTTTCCTTTGATAAAAGATGACTCCATCTCTTTTGGTAGAAGAACCTCAAGAACTTCCTGCGCAGCCTCTCCTGCTAGTACGAGTTCAGGGAGAAATACTTCAAGATTCTCATATTTCTTACCCATCTCATCCATCGCGGGTTTTATCGCATTATTCACAACATCAACAGGGTTTACATTCTTCTCCTTCAGAATCTTCGCTATTTCTCTAGCAGAATCAGAGTCTCCACTCAGTATCGTACTCCTCAACTTCTCAAGATATTCAGATATTTCTTCTAACATATCTTAAAAAATATTTTAGAAAGATTTAAGATTTGTGCAAAACTTTTTAGATGGTCGAGGAAGCTAATCTCTTGTTGTGAAAAACTGATGCCAACTGTAAGATTTGTCCCAGATTCGAAAGAGGTTAGGTGCAATATAGGAGACTATGTACTTGAGATAGCTAGGAGTGGTGGAGTAGATATTCTTGGGCCATGTGGTGGGAAAGCATCATGTGGAAGATGCGTGATCAAGATAATTAATGGAAGTAATCTTCTGACATATCCAACTGAGGAGGAGAGATCGATACTTGGCTGGAGAAAGCTGTCAGAAGGCTTTAGACTTGCATGTAGATGTAAGATATTGAGTGAAGGAACGGTAACTGTACATGTACCATCAGACTCTAGAGCATTGGAGCATGTACTATTGGTTGAAGGCTACTTAGCTGAAGAGTTTCACGACCCGCTTATTAGAAAGATTGAAGTTTTAGTTTCGAAGAAAGGCAACCACTCTGTCTTGAGGAGTCTTGTAGATAATCTGCCTACAAAAGATTTAGTCTTTGATACATGGTCTATTAAAAGATTATCAAGGATCTTAGAGGATGAAGAAAAGAAGATCTGTTTAATATTACATGGTAATGAGGTGTTAGATGTAAGAGATTGTATAGATGGTGTCTTCGGGTTTGCGGTAGATGTCGGCACAACGAAGCTAGCAGGTTACCTCGTTGATATAATCGATGGAGAAACCTTGGCAGCAACTGCTGAAATAAACCCGCAGACTGCTTATGGTGAAGATGTAGTATCTAGGATAACATATGCTATTAAGAATGGGGTAGAAGATCTGAATAAGAAGGTGATTGAAGGAATCAACACGATGATCGAGAAGACATGTAATCTTGCTGGAGTTCATCCAGATGAGATCTACGAAGTAGTAGCAGTAGGAAATACCGTTATGCACCACACATTGTTGGGATTAGATCTTAGAAGTCTTGCCTTCTTCCCTTACACGCCGATCATAAAAGAGCAGATGTACATGAAGGCATCTGATATAGGATTAAACGTTAATACTGGAGCAATGCTCTTCCTCCCACCATTGATCGCAGGTTACATAGGATCAGATGTAGTAGCCGACATCCTCGCTACGGGGATCCATAGAGAAAACTTGAAAACCATGCTTATAGATATAGGAACCAATACTGAGATAGTCATCGGAACAGGTGAGAGATTCTTAGCATGTTCCACGGCCTCAGGACCTGCCTTTGAGGGAGCACACGTAAAGTTTGGTATGAGAGCTGCGAAGGGCGCGATAGATAGAGTCGAGATATCTCGTGATGGCGATGTTAGCTATACTGTTATAGGTGGTGGAAAGCCGATGGGGTTGACTGGGTCGGCGGTTATAGATGCAATCGCTGAACTATATGATGTAGGAATTATAGATAAGACTGGAAGGTTCTGTCAAGGGAGATCAAGAAGGCTGAGAATTGGTGAGGAGGGATACCTTGAGTTTGTCATAGCTTATGGGGATGAGACAGCGTTAGGAGTTGATATTGTTATTACTCAGAAAGATGTAAGAGAGATACAGCTTGCAAAAGCGGCTATTAGAACAGGGATCAACATCTTGTTGAAGAAGGTGAAGATGGATGAGAGAGAACTGGAGAACATATATGTTGCAGGTGCTTTTGGATTCTTCATCAATCCCGTATCTGCTATAAAGATAGGAATGTTCCCAAACTTTAATCTAGATAAGATAAGGCTTGTAGGAAATACAGCAGGTATGGGAGCTAAGATGATGCTTCTCTCTAAGAAGATTAGAGATGAAGCAGTAGAACTAGTTAAACAAATAGAGTACGTAGAGCTGGCGACCGAGACCGGATTCCAGTCAGAATTCATCAAATCTATCTCATTATCAGAAGATCTATAATTGAAGAGTTTAGAAATAATTCAATGACCGATTTCTTCATAAATATTTATATCACCTCGCATGTCTGTAGGTTCAGAGGATATGTATCGAGATATGGGTCGATCGATAATCGACCTCGTGGGAAGAACACCGATTGTCAAGTTGCGTAAAATCGTTGGTGATAGATCAGCAGAAGTATACGTGAAGCTTGAATACTATAACCCAACTGGAAGCCATAAAGATAGGATAGCAATCTATATGATTAGAGAAGCAGAGTTGAGAGGGTTCATAAAACCTGGGGATGTTGTTGTTGAAGCTTCAAGTGGGAACACAGCTATCTCTGTTGCATGGGCTTCATCTATCTTAGGCTATAGAGCAGAGATATTCGTAGAAGAACAAGCTTCACCTCCAAAGTTGAAGTTGATAAAGTCGTTGGGGGCTAAGCTCATCCAGGTACCTTCTAAACCTCCAAATGATCCTGAGAACTATGTGGCCGTAGCGAAGAAGTATGCTGAAGAACATGGCTACTTTTATCTAAATCAATATGCAAACGAGGCCAATGTTAAAGCTCATTACGAGACTACAGCAGTCGAGATATACGATCAACTAGGAGATAGTGTAGATGTATTTGTGATGGGTATAGGCACATGTGGAACCATAGCTGGTGTTGGAAGATTCCTCAAAGAGAAGATCAGTAAGAAGGTGAGAACTGTAGGAGTAGTCCCTAGAAACTCGCCTATAGTAGGTGGGAGTAAACCTGATAGGATCGAGGGGTTGGCCGTCGATGTAGTACCAGATCTATGGACTCGTAATAGAGAATACGTAGACGAGCTAGTTGAAGTAAGTTATCAGGATGCACTAGAGACTATGAAGAAGCTCATCGTATCTGAGGGTATACTCGGCGGGCTGTCAGCGGGAGCAAACGTCTACGCAGCTTTGAAGGTGGCTGAAGAGATTGGCAGAGGAACAGTTGTAACATTAATCCCAGACACTGTCTTAAGATACACCCACCTCATCTGAGGAGAATACGTTCAATTCTTCTAGATAGTTTACTTAACTCGGAAAGAAAAGGAAAGTATTAAAATCAATAAAATGATAGAGACCTGTCTCCGTAATCCATTCAATAAGATGAGAATTGGATCTTCTCTAAAATAGAGAGAAGGAGGTTTGATTAGGTTGTTGAGGATTAGATGATTACGTGAAGAATGCTGGACTCGTTACCAGCCATAATCTAGTTTACTAGAATTAACCTATCTTGAAACATGTTGCTTTAAGTGGGCTCACCCCTTGGACGAGAGTTTATTTAAGATATCTCACTCCTCCTCTAACTATTATCGTGTAAAGGATGAATGAAGAGATCCCGATGTACACTAGCATCATGGTGGTAAGACCTATTGTCGGAGAACTTGCAAGCGGCTCGTACAATCTTATCGTTAATATGGGTAGTGAGAGGAGTGATGACCCTACTAAGGGTGTTAAGATGTAGAGTAGAGAGCTGAGGGAGAGGGGTGAAGGCGCAATCCTCGCTACTAGTGAGATAAGGATTGAGAGAGCTGACCCGAAACACGACATCGCTAGAAGTAAGATCACATCAACTATTATGAATGGTAGATCTGTGGAGCCCATGGAGACGACACCATAGAGGCATAGAGAGAATGGGAAGGTAACTGTGAGATATGCGAAGAAGAGACCGGAGATATAGTATCGCTCACCTCTAGTAGAGAGGTTGACGATCCACGTATTAGGTCTCTCCGAGATACTCCAGTTAATCGCAAGGAGAGCTGGGAGTAAAGGAATATACAAAGCTATCATAGTTAGTTCAGCTACTTCTGGAAACTGAGCAACACTTATTAGTCTTGGAATAGCTGTATTCACTAACGTCAAGAATAGTAGCACTATGACCCC
>JANXDW010000045.1 GCA_025058515.1 Aigarchaeota archaeon | reverse complement strand
TATTCTATATATCTGAGAATTTAAAGATCGAGTATCTACTTCTTCATTATGAGGCTGGTCACTGGGATTTCCCTAAAGGTGCTATTGAGGTTGGTGAGAACGAGGTTGATACTGCTAGAAGAGAAGTCTGGGAAGAGACTGGGATAGACAATATCGAGATAATACCAAACTTTAGGAGAGAGATTAAATATTTTTACAAGAAGCTGGGTGAGCTGGTAAAGAAAGAAGTAGTCTTCTATCTCGCTAGATCAAATACGAAAGAAGTAAGATTATCTTATGAACATAAAGGATATATCTGGTTAGAGTACCCGGAAGCTATGAGAAAGCTTACCTTTAATACTGCTAGAAATGTTTTAGAGGCAGCACATATGTATTTAACCCAGCTTTACAAGATAAGAGAATCGCATGAGTAGTTCATGTAAGTAATGGTGAATAGAAGATGATGTCTGGAAGACATCAGAAAGATATTCTCATAACAACTTTACTGATAACCTTTCTACTAACAGCTCTTTACTATGTACCTGTAGATGCTCAGTCTCCCAACCTGGTGGTAAAGATAGTGGATCCTCTTGGTAATCCATTAGAAAAGATAGAGGTACTGTTAGCTAAAGATTCAGAGAGTTATAGATTCGTAACGAATTCAACTGGATACGCAGTCTTCAGTGGGTTGAGTAAAGGATCGTATAGCTTAAAAGCAAGAATCGATAAGGTAATTGTTGCAGAAGCTGTAGTAAACTTTCCCACAGTATCCGAAATAGTAGTTACTGCAAATATCTCTGAGCTAAAGATAAAATTGATAGATCTAGACAAGAAGCCAGTACCATCTGCAAAACTTAAGCTTGTGAGTTCTACAGGATTAGCAGAATACGATGTTACATCTAATGAAGAAGGAGAAGCAGTAATCACTAAAATCCCCTATAGTACTCTTAAAGATATTAAAGGATATAATCTAAAGATCATGGTTGAAGATTACACAATATTCTCTACATCCAACTTAGTAGTTAATGAGCCCAAGAGTCTTCTCGAATATACTCTTCCTCTTCTAAACCTTAACCTCACAATGTTAAACATGGAGGGAGAACAAGTAAGTAGAGCTACGATAAAATTGAAGGCGGAAAATTATAGCAGAAGCGTGAGAGTGGATAGGGGCTTCGTCAGCATTAAGCAAATACCTTCATCAGATCTTGAATGGGTGAGAACCTATACGATTAATGTAACATACACTGTAGGTGGAGTAGAGTACACTGTTTACTCAGCAAAGAGAACTCTCACTACTTCTCAATCGCTAGACCTAATTCTAGAGTTAGCGAAACTCGAGGTGTTAGTCTTAGGTGATGAAGATAAGCCTTTAAGAGATGTGTTTATCTATTTAAGCAATAAACGGTCTCAAAACTTTACTCAACATGAGACTGATGAAGATGGGAGAACCATCTTCACAAATATACCTATTTCTTCAGGTACATCTCAAGCTGGAGAGTACATTGTACAACTCTATAAGTTGAATAAAAAGATTGGAGAGAGAAGGGTTGAGATAATATCAGCCAAGACTACGATAACATTCAATATCGCTAAGTCTCCTATACAACTATATTTGAGAGACTACAATAAAGAGCCGGTAACAGGTTATGAGGTAATCTTAACAGATATAGATTCTGGAGAAAAATATTCTGGAACTACTGAACATGATGGTAGACTGGATTTAAAGATGTTTCCAGGACGTTATGATATCCAAATTGCTAAGAACGGTAAGGTTATCTATAAAAATGTAATAGACATAGTGGATAGCCCGTTAATTCTAGATATAGAGGAGATCAACTTCCCATTTAAGATACAGATAATAGATACGTTTGCGAACCCTATAAAGAATCTAGATGTTTTAATTAGACTAGGTGGAGAAGAAGTTTATAGCGGTACGGTTGAACAGCTCTTAACTCTTACTATACCTTACTCAGGTTACATAACAATAGATATTAGATCCTCTGGTACTCTACTGTGGAGGGAGACAATATTAGCTGATGGTCCAGCAGAGAAAACTGTAAGACTAGATGGCTATGTAGACTTCCTAGGATTACTTTTACCTATAGAAAATGTCGCTTTAATGATCTCTGTAGTAGCGTCATCCATAATGATCTTCATAGGTCTTCTAATAATATATAAGAGGTTTAGAAAGAGAAGATTAATAACTAAGTAGATATTAAATAGTGTTGAAAAGTGGGCGTTATCAATAGGTGAACATGGGTTGGAGTGGATTCTAAGTAGAGAGCCCACTGAGATATGCAATCCTCTATGTAGGTTCTTTAGGTGTGGGAAGAAGGTTCTCGATTTTAAAAGAAATCCTCCATGGTGTGGATGGGTTAGTGGACCGTGCATAGGTTTCAAGTGCCCCTACTCACAATGTATCCAAGTGAAGATGCTTCCAGATGGAAGATGTGGACTATTCGTTAAGAGGAAGACAGTAGAGTATGAAAGTCCTGAATCTATAAAACCTCTTAAAACCGAATCATTGGAGAAAGTTAGAAAGAAGCTCGATAAATTTGGAGTATAAAATTCATCTCTATATTTATTTTTACATATTTTCAACCTTCTCATAATCCATCTTTTAAAGTTAGTAGATAGTGTGAAGTTAAGACTTGATAACAATAGATTATGATAATCATTTTCCAAATAAACTACACAGAATAGATATCCTTCTTAGAAGATTATCAATATTAGAATTAGGAAGGTGAAAAAAGATCTGAAAGAGAAGGTCAATTCAAATTCTTCTATAGGTTTCCATAAATAGATGGAAAACGTAGGATGTAAATAAGTTTCATCTCTTCAAAGGATAGAGCGGAATGGTCTTCTTCTATCTATAGTAAGATACTCCTTATCGTAATTGTTTATTAACTAGTTATTAATTAGAGATTGATTGAAGATATCTGAGAGGGGAAGAAAAAAGTGGAGTTTACACCAAAGATGAAAGAAGCTAGATGGGACATCAGTAGAGAAGTAGAGATATACAATCAATGGGAGAAAGAGGGGATATATAGATTCAGGTTAAGTCCTAGGAAGACTAACTTCGTTATAGATACTCCTCCACCCTACCCCAGTGGGAGACCTTGGCATATTGGAGCAGCTGCACAGTATTCTCAGATAGATATGATTGCTAGAACAGCTAGGATGAGTGGATACGCAGTGTATTTCCCCATAGGAATAGATAGAAACGGTCTACCGGTTGAGCTCTACGTAGAGAGAACATACAATATTTATATGAGAAGTGTTCCAAGAGAGAAGTTTGTAGAGATATGTAGTCACGCGTTAGATGACCTAGAATCTGAGATGATAAAGATAATGAAAAGGATGGGTCTAAGTGGTGATTTCGATCAATATTATAGAACAGACTCGGAAGACTACCGTAAACTCACTCAAGCAACTTTCATCGAATTATGGAAGAGGGGACTGATATATATTGCAACTAGACCTAACAACTACTGCTGGGAATGTGGAACAACCCTAGCTGATGCAGAAGTAGATTATGAAGAGATGCCTACAAAACTAGTCTACATAAAATTTAAGGTAATGGAAGATGGTAGAGACTTGATAATAGCGACGACGAGACCTGAACTACTCTCCTCGTGTAAAGCAGTTATAGTCAATCCAAGAGATGAGAGATATCTCGACCTACACTGGAAGCATGCGATAGTTCCATTATATGGACATCAAGTTGAGATAATACCGCATCCTGCTGCAAGACCTGAGTTCGGGACAGGTGCTGTCATGGTTTGTAGTTATGGAGATTATACTGATGTTCTACTCTTTAGAGAACTAGGTTTGGAAGAAGTCATAGCTGTAGGTGAAGATGGTAAGATGACCGACTCTGCGGGGAAATATTCTGGTATGAGTATAATGGAAGCGAGAGAAGCTATTACAAGAGATCTTGTAGACATGGGGTTGGTGACAAAGATAGAAGAGATAATCCATAGGACTCCAGTTTGTGAGAGGAGTAAGACTCCAATAGAGATTATCCCTATGAAAGAGTACTACTTAAAACAGTTAGAGTTTGCAGATAAGTTATTGAAGTTGATAGATAGAATGAAGTTTCATCCACCATTCCATAAACGACTCTTAATTGATTGGATAAAATCTCTAAGAATAGATTGGCCAATAAGTAGGAGGAGATATTATGCTACAGAGATACCTGTATGGTATTGTGCTAGATGCGGTGAACCACATCTCCCTGAACCTGGTAGATACTATAAACCTTGGAAAGATAATCCCCCATTTGAGAAGTGTTCAAAATGTGGGAATAGTGAATTCATTGGTGAGTCGAGAACCTTCGATACATGGATGGACTCAAGTATCTCTCCATTATACGTATCTAGGTACATGAAGGATGAGAAGTTCTTTAGAGCAACTTATCCTAATGGGATAAGACCTCAAGGAAAAGATATAGTTAGAACATGGCTATACTACACAATCTTAAGATGCTATCAGCTGACTGGGAAACCATCGTTTAAACATGTATGGATTGGAGGTATGGGATTAGATGAACATGGTCAGAAGATGAGTAAGAGTAGAGGAAACGTAATAGATCCCATTCCAATTTTAGAGAAGTATGGTGCAGATGTATTCAGATTCTGGAGTGCGCAAGAAGCAAGCCTTGGAGAAGATTTCAGAATCTCGGAGCAGAGAATACAGACTGCTGGAAGATTCATCACGAAGCTATGGAATATTGCAAGATATGTATCATGCTTTCCATTTCCCAAGAAGGTTGAGCTAATCCCATCAGATAAGTGGATCTTATCAGAACTATCTTTAACAGTGAAGAAGAGTCTAGAAGGATATAGAGAGTTCAACTTCTTTATACCTGCTACAAGAATAAGATATTTTACATGGAATATCTTCGCCGACCATTACATAGAGATGTGCAAGTCTAGAGCTTATGGTTTGAGAAGATTTACAGTTCAAGAACAGAAGGCTGCGTGGTATACTTTGCACACAGTTCTAAAAACGATACTTCTACTACTTGCACCTATCACACCATTCATTACAGATGAAATATGGAGACGACTATATTCTAGAAAGAGTATACATCTCTCTAGATTTCCGGAACCAATATGGTCTACGCGTTATGCAAAGTATACTGATGAGTTGATAAAGTTTAACTCAGAAGTCTGGACTATAAAGAAGGAGAAAGGATTGTCTCTCAAAGACCAAATAGATGTTGAGATACCTAAAAACCTCAAGATATTTAGAAGAGACTTAGTAGCTATGCATAATATTATAGAGAATGAATGATGAAAAGATTGAGTTGATGAAGAGTCGTTTATCAATATAGTGGATTGTGAAAGTAAGTTTAGTTTACATAGAGTTCACTCCACTTTATATGAACCAGCTGACCTTATTCATCCTCTTTTCTACTCTGTCTCCATATATCTTTACGCCTTCAAGTTCTAGTAATCTTTTTTTAAGCCAGTCTAGAGCTCCATATCTCCCCAGCGATCCATCATTTTTAATCACTCTATGACATGGAATTATTAGAACTACTGGATTAGATGATAATGCATTACCAACAGCTCTTGAAGATCTAGGGTTCCCAACTCTCCAAGCAACCCATTTATAACTCTTAACCTGCCCATATGGTATCTCTCTAACGATATTCCACACATTCATCTGGAAAACCGTACCAGATATATCTAGATTATAATCTAGGATAACAGATTCTCTCTGGAAGTATTTCTCAAGCATCTCTTCTAAAGTAACCAATCTCTCATTAACAGATTCCTTATAGTACTTCTTTAGGTGACTCTGAAAACACTCTTCATCTAAGTAGAAGCTCATCTCTCTCAATCCTTTATCAGACCATACATAACCTAAGATTAAATTGAATGGTGTATAGAAGATGTTGTACTTCATAAGTTAAAGTTTAAACATAGATGCTCATATTCTTAACGGTATGGAAAAAGAACCAGTCCACATAAAAGCCAAGCCAGGAGAATTAGCTGAGAAAGTTGTAATTGCAGGAGATCCTGGAAGAGTAGATCAGCTATCTCAAATGCTGGAGGATGCGAGGTTAGTATCATCGAATAGAGGTTTTAACGTCTATACGGGAAGATACAGAGACCAGGTTTACTCAGTCGCTTGTCATGGTATAGGTGGCCCGTCCTCTGCTATAGTTTTTGAAGAATTAAGAATGCTTGGTGCAAAGGTAGTTATAAGATTAGGGACGGCTGGAAGTCTCTCTAGAGATATAGAAGAAGGAGACTTGGTAATCCCAAATACTGCATGCTACTATATAGGGTCTGGTACGATATCAGCATATGCTCCAGGAATTGTACCACCAACTACTCCATCTTTCAATGTTCTTGAGACTCTAGTGAATGAAGCTAGAAGAAGTCTTAATAGATTCTGGATAGGTCCGATAGTCTCGAGTGATGCATTCTATGCAGAAGATGAAGATTTTGTATCTCAATGGACAAGAGTAGGAGTTATAGCGGTTGAGATGGAGTGTGCAACATTATTCACTCTATCACATATATATAGAATGAATACGGGTGCAGTCTTGATAATAACAGATAATCTAGTAAAAAAGAGTAGAGTAAGTAGATCAGAGAAAGTAAGAGAGTGGGTAGCAGAAGCGGCGAAGATAGTCTTTGAAGCATTGAGAAAGATAGAAGTAAAAAATCCTAACGATAGATGCTAGAGAAAAACGATTCTCCAATAATCGTATTTATACTTAATCGTAACATGAGCTATAGAGAATATATAGTAGGTTATCTTATACTCTTAAATACATGCTAGGAAAAGGATATTGGTGGAGAAGTTGAGTCTTCATAAATTCTTCTACCCAAACTCGGTAGCAGTCATCGGAGCTTCGAGAAATCCAGATAGCGTTGGGCATGCTATTATGAGAAATCTAGTAAATGGACATTTCACTGGAGTTATCTATCCAGTTAATCCTAAGGCTAGAGCAATACTCGGGATAAAAGCTTATCCAAATGTTTCTTCAATACCAGATGAGATAGATCTAGCTATAATAGTGGTTCCCAATAAAGCGGCTCCCCAAGTAGTAGAAGAATGCGTAGAAGTTGGAATAAGGTCTGCAGTAATAATCTCTGCTGGATTTAAAGAGATAGGTCCTGAAGGTGCGAAACTAGAAGAAGAAGTAGTATCTATTGCTAGGAGAGGAGGTTTGAGGATAGTTGGACCCAACTGTCTAGGAATAATAAATGCAGACCCCAACGTTAGGATGAATGCTACCTTTGCTAGAGAGATGCCTCTAAGCGGTCAGATCGCTTTAATCTCTCAAAGTGGAGCACTATGTGTCGCAGCATTAGAGTATGCTAGACAATATAGGATAGGTTTCTCTAAAGTTATCAGCCTTGGGAATAAAGCAGACATAAATGAGATAGACGTTTTAGAGTATCTTAAAGATGATCCTGAAAGTAAAGTAATCTTAATGTACGTTGAAGATATCTCTCATGGGAGAAGATTTATCGAGAATGTTAGAGACATTACTGGAGAAGTAGGGAAACCCGTGATAGCTATTAAGGCTGGGAGAACTATAGAAGGTGCTAGCGCAGCTTCTAGCCATACTGGAGCACTAGCAAGCACAGATGAAGTTTATGATGCTATCTTCAATCAATCAGGGGTCTTAAGAGTAGAGTCTATAGAAGAATTGTTTAATTATGCTAAAGCATTCTCTACTCAACCATTGCTTAAAGGAGATAGAGTTGCAATTATAAGTAATGCAGGTGGTCCAGCAATACTTGCAACAGATGCTGTTATCAGGAATAAGCTTAGACTAGCTCAGTTAAGTGAAGAGACAAAGAAGAATCTTAAAGCTGGTCTCTCTCCTGCTGCTAGTGTTAAGAACCCGATAGACTTAATTGGAGATGCTGACTACAGAAGATATGAACATGCTCTAAAACACGTATTGGCTGATGAGAATGTAGATGCAGCAATCGTTATCTTAACACCTCAAGCTATGACGACTGTAGATGAGGTAGCTAAAGTAATAGTCAACTTAGCTCCAATATACAAGAAACCTGTCTTAACATGTTTCATGGGTGTAAGCGACATATCTTCCGCTATAGAGATCCTAGAAAACTCTAAGGTACCGAACTTCAACTTTCCAGAAGATGCTGTAAGGTCCTTGGCCGCTCTCTACAAGTATGGTGTATGGGTAACGAGGCCAAGAACAGGGGTTAGAACATTTATCGTAAATAGAGAAAGAGCAGAAGAGATTATTAAGCGCGCTCTATCAGAAGAGAGAAAATATATGCCTGATGTAGAAGCTCTTGAAGTCTTAAATTGCTACGGCTTTAAGACAGCTGAGACAATTATCGCTAAGAATGTTGATGAAGCAGTTGAGGCTGCTGAGAAGATAGGGTATCCAGTAGTTATGAAGATAGCCTCTCCAGACATCGTTCACAAGTTCGATGTAGGAGGAGTAAAGATAAAGATAGAGAATGCTGAAGAAGTTAAGAAAACTTACAACGAGATAATAAATAGTGTTAAGAAACATGCTCCTGAAGCTAGGATATGGGGTGTATCAGTTCAAGAGATGGTTAAAGGTGGAGTTGAGGTAATCTATGGGATAAAGAGAGATCCTCTATTCGGACCTGTAATAATGTTCGGTCTAGGAGGGATATACGTAGAAGCATATAAAGATGTAAGCTTTAGGCTCGCACCTATACGAGAGTTAAGCGCATACAATATGATTGAAGACATACGTGCTATACAGATCTTGAAAGGATATAGAGGTGAAGAAGAAAGAGATATAGATGCAATTGCAGAAGGGTTGATGAGGCTCTCCCAACTATCATTAGAGCAACCATATATAAGTGAACTAGATGCAAACCCTGTAATAGTGTTTGAGAAAGGAAAAGGATACAAGATAGTAGATGCAAGAATAGTCTTACGTGAAAAGAACTCTAAGTAAATAGTTAATAAAAGTCTATTCGATAATTCAGTATGGGATGATGAGCAACGTCCAAGTTGACTCATGATACTCGACGGGCAGTCTGACCATAAATCATAATAAATACATCATACATGGTAAACCCGGATAACCTCTTATCAAGATATATGTCTATGAGGATGGATGGTCTTAGACTATTCTCTTTGCACCACAGTAGGGACATGTTGTCTCTGTTTGAGGTATGAGGGCTCCACAGTACTTGCACGGGATCATTACTACTTCTCGAACTATCTCCTTCTCCTTAATGATCGGCGCACTTGACGGTTGAGCTACCTGGATTTCTAACGCTTGACTTACTGCATCTGGTCTACCTTTAACTGCTATTACCCCCTTTATCGACCATACAACTCTTCTATCAATACCCTTATAAGTCGGCTTCATAGTAATTGGAATATTAATCTTAAAAGGGAACTTGCTAGTAAAGCCTCTCGATATACGTATTGGTCCACAGAGAATCGGTTTAACTGAAAATAGAGTTGCAGTCTCCCAAACTTCTCTAGTAACCTCATGTTTCAATGCTGGATCGTAGATTCTCTTCTGAACCTTAGCAGACTCAATACATTGAAGTTCACATCTTACTTCATCTGCATTAAACTCTTCATCTGAAGATACTATCAGCTCGCCCTCGATATCCTCACCTAGGAAATAGGTATTCTTACTAAGACTTAGAGTTATATTAGTTTTTGGAGGTGTAACCTTCTCAGCTAACTTCTTAATGAATGACACGATAAAAATTTCCAGATAACTTATATTTTAATCTATTCTATTATTCAAATGAGTACGATGGATATTGAGCCATTACATGCACAAGCATTCTTCAAAGTAAATGGTTCAAGTCTCTTCTCAGAGATACTGATATTCGATTACTACGATAGAGAACAATACTATTACCATCTAATCGAGAGTGAAGATCGGTATAGACGAGAGATGGAGAGTCTTCTAACTGTGATGAATGAATTTTTAAGAGAAGAAAAAGTATTGGTAAATAAAAAGGAGGTAGAAGTTGAACCAATAATGGTTAGCTTAGATTTTAGAGGTTCTCCCGAGCTCCCAACGATAACCTATCTAATAGAATTCCATGCTAAACTATTTAATGGGTTAAATGAGTATGAATGCTACTATGAAGAGGGGATGGCAGAATATGATTACGAAGTTTACTGGATCTTTCCAGTAAATGCGAAAATAACTGAAGTAGAGATATCAGGAGAGTACGAGATATTAAATGATAGAATATTGATTATAAATGTAAGGAGAGGAGAATATTATAATGGATATGAGAAGATAGTATTCAAGCTTTGAAAGTTTATACATCGTTCATTAAAATAAAAATAGAAGTTCTACCTTTTTTCAGATTCTTTAACTCTCTTCATAGTCTCTTCAATCTTATTCTTTGGAAGAGTTAAAGCAGGCTTCTCAGGTAAAAGCCCTTGAGGTCTGAACAAGACTAGTATTATTATCGCAAGGCCGACGAGAATGTACTCAAA
>JANXDW010000053.1 GCA_025058515.1 Aigarchaeota archaeon | reverse complement strand
ATGTGTAGATGTGATAGGATAATGGTTTACGTTGAAGAGTTCTTGAAGAGTAGGGGTTTGCTGGAGGAGTTCGAGAAGTATGTGGAGGAGATGGAGAGGAGGAGGCTATGATCTTGAGCGACCTCGCCCTCTGGACATATGTTAAGAATGAGAGGATTATACATAGTGTCAAGCTCTCTTCTTCTGTTGAAAGACCGTATAAGGGGAGTATCAAGGGTCAGAGAGGTGTAAGGCCACCTTCTTCCGATTGATCTCTAGGTTTACCGTATTGATGGAGGCTATCTAAATAGAGTGTTTGGCCACTACGCTTAATATACCTCCAATATTCTTTATTTCTTGATGTTTTATGCGGGTTGAGTATGTGGTTAGGTTGAGGTTCAGTGGAGAAGAATTCTACCTTGATAGGTTGAATAGATGGTATATTGAGGATAAGGTTAAGAGGAGGCTTGGAGGCATAGATAAATACTTGATTAGAATTATTATCAGAGATAATTTTTCATATTAAGTTTTTGTACGATTTGTATCTTCTTTTATTTAGGTGTTAATTATAAAACAGACGATTTAATAATCGAGTATATGAATAATATCGATTTCCATCTTTGTCATAGATAATTGTAGATGTACAGTGTTACAGTCTCTTCTCTCTAAAATAGTTTTACAATCAATCTTTAAAAAGTTCACCATCAAAAATATGTTAACAACAATCTTTTTGAATTCATTATCTAACTTGATCTCGAATTTTGAATATACAGTGAGAATAGATAAATAGTGGGAGTATTTAGAGAAATCCAGCTAGGTTGATGGTTATGAAGAGGAAGATACTATTATTGATCACTACACTGTTCTTCATCTCTTTAATTCTCTCACCTGGATACGCAGAATCCCCTAGAATATCTCAAGAAGCTATAATATCTGATTTTACTGCAAAAGTTATAGCTGCTGCAGTAGCATTCACTGCAGCTGTAATCTCCGCTGGATGGGCTATCTCACGTGCAGGTTCAGCTGGTCTCGCAGCATCTGCAGAACGTCCAGAGATAAGAACTGTTGCGATAATTATCTCTGCTTTCGCTGAAGCTTTAGCGATCTACGGTATCGTCATATCCTTCTTCATACTTGGAGCATAGACTAACCCCTACCATACCTACTATTTTTCTACTAGTTATTTTATAGAATACTCTATTTCCCTTCTTTAGATTAGAGATTCTTAAGCTCTTTTTACTTCCCCTACTTGAATATGGATATAGTGTACCACTATTTTATATGGCTCAGATAAATGCCTTTACTTCATTTCTCCGCATAACTCTGATTCATCATAGCCAATGATAACTAGGTACTGGTTCTTTTAATCTTTTATCTTGATGTTGGGAAGAGTATTGATATAATTATGTGTATTACTGCAGATGCGAATGCTGGTAAGACTGTATAGGAGTGTATCTTATGCATTATGCTCTTTACTCTAATGTTCTTCGAGTATCTAGTCAACATTCCCGAGATGAATGCTAATAAGATAAGCCATGTCAATATTCCTCTTATCCCTGTTAAGCCTTCTAAGCCTGAGAATATATTCAATCTAGTGAATGGCTCCCAGTATCTGAAAGAGTATGGAAAACCAGCATGAATTAATACAAGTGTAAATCCTGTAATGTTAAGCATACAGTGTAAATCCATCCACCTACTAAGTCCAATCCTCATCTTAAAGTCTTTCACAAGATACTTTAAGAGAACATAGATCTGGGATCCAGTGAGTAGCCATGCACCTACATAAGCATACCTAAATCCAATAATATTTCCACCCTTAAACTCTTCTAAAAGATTGTAGTTTGGAGATTCTAAGAATGAGCTGAGAAATCTTGGGTAAGCATATACTAGAAGTCCTACTATGACGCTTAAAGCTATAGCTCTAGCTATGAAGTTCTCTGCAGATTTTATATTCATAACCATCCGCCTTTCTTTACACCTACAGGGATGACGTAGAGTGGTTCTTCATCTACTCCTAGGATCTTCTTTACACTATCATCGTAGAAGGCTCCTATAACTACGCATCCTAGACCTAAGCTAACACATTGTAGATAGATATTCTGACCTACGTGCCCAACCTCCATATGGACGTATCTTATCCTACCTCTCTCACCATACCTCCAAGTCGTCCTCTCATATATCGCTGTAATCACTATGTTTATCGAGGCATCTCCAACCCATTCTTGATCTAGGCACGCCTCCATAAGCTCACGACTATAATCTCCACTCTTCAGAAGTTCAAGTACATGTTCTTTATAGAGATAATGATATATCCCTTCCTCAAGATCTATCACGCCACCTTTTTTAACTACAACATATACTTCAAGTGGATAAGTTGCTCCAGCAGATGGCGCAGTCCTAAAACCATATCTCTTATCTGTTATTCCTTGAGCAGCCCATACAAGCTGGCTGACCTGCTGTAACGTAAGGGGCTTGTCTTCATAATCTCTTATAGACCTCCTAACTCTTAGAGCATACTCTACCGATACCTCACTATCAGTTCTCGGAGGAGGTAAGACAACTCTACCCATAGGCTTAGATATTCTCCTATCTTCAGGTTTAAAACCGATCAAAGCTAATCCTACAGCAGATACTGTTGGTAGTAGGATATAAGCTAGTAAGGTTCTACGATTCATAAATCTCTCAACCAGATAATATTAAAGAGAGCAGATTAATAAGTGATCGAGGTCTTAGGCACCACTTATAAATAATGATGATATGTTTTTCATAAGATAGAATGGAGTTGATTAGAGAAGGGGATAGAGTACTTTTCTTAACTGAGAAAGGTAAACGCTATCTAGTAGAAGTTGTGAGAGGTAAGAGATTCCATACAAGTGAAGGATACATAGACTTAGAACAACTTATTGGAGAAAGGTTTGGATGTAAGATTAGATCTAATACCGGTTCTATTTGGACAGTATTTAAACCCACCATACTAGATGAAGTACTCCACTTCACTAGATTAACACAGATCGTATACCCGAAAGACTTAGGATACATAATCTTAATCGGTAATGTTAGATGTGGTCTAAGGGTTGTAGAAGCTGGGACAGGATCAGGAGCATTAACAACTATACTAGCATCATGTGTTGCACCTGAAGGAAAAGTTTACAGCTACGATATTGAGGAGAAGTATCTAGAGAATGCTAGAAAAAATCTTGAGAAGCTTGGTTTAATCAAGTACGTTGAGCTGAAGCATGGCAATATTGAAGAAGGTGTAGATGAGAGAGAGGTAGACTTATTCATACTAGATCTACCTGAACCTTGGAAAGCTGTCTCAACTGCTTACGAAGCTTTAAAAGATAGCGGTATATTTATCTCGATAAGCCCTACGATAGAGCAGGTAGTAGAGACTGTTGAGGAACTCCGTTTAAAAGGGTTCGGAGATGTATCAACTGTTGAGATATTATTGAGAGAGATGAGGGTGAAGAAGGGGATGACTAGACCAGTCCACCTAATGCATGCACATACATGCTACATAACATCTGCTAGGAAGACGGTGAAGACGGATATGAAATAACTATTCTATTCAAGTCTTCTCCAACGATCTCATTTTTTCAATTAATTCAATAAGCTTTGATGCAGCTTCTTCAGCATGCTGGAAAGGGTATTTCTGAGCTTCAAGGAATCTTAATACTACGAAGTAGCATGATGCATGATTTGCAGCTGCAGAAGCCATCTCTATGCTGATCTTCTGATGCTCTTCAACATCATCTACCCTTTCAACCTCTCTCATTCTCTTCTCTTCAGGAACATTCTTAGAGAGATCTTTCATCCTCCTCGCAAGAATATCCTCAGGTCTAAACTCCAAGAAAACTATAACATCTGGATTGATTAATTCAACGACCTTCGAAGGCAATCCTGGATAATATCCATAGACTGTCTTAATACTAGCATGTGTATCTATCAAGAGGTCTTCTTTAATGCTTGCAATCTTTTTTGCAGCCATTTCTTGAAGTATTCTGTAATCTCTAAAACTGACCTTCTTCCTCATATCATCTCTATCTACTACACCGAACTTCGTACAAGCTTCCTCAAACATGAAGTCTCCAAAATTCACGATCTTTATACTAGATAGTTTTTCAGAAATTTTCTTCAAGATAGTTGTTTTCCCAGCTCCGGGAACCGCTGTAACAATAACCCTAATCAAGCTACCCACTCCATCGAATGCAGTCTTCCTGAGGATTTGCCTATGCTACATCTCCATCTGTCTACGTATCTTCTGCTTCATAGCTTCATACTCTTCTTCAGATAGTTCTCCAACCTTGTATCTTAGCTCAACTTTCTCAAGCTCTTTTGTTAATCGTTTATGAACTTCCATCAAGCTCTGTATACCTTCAAGTACCTCATCTAGATCTGAGATTATTATCTCGATGTCTTCATCGGTTAAACCTAAAGCTCGACCTTTCTCTGAGACTCCTTCTCTCAACTCTCTTATCTTAGCTTCATATTTTGGTACATCAACGATCTTAACATTAAATGCATTGTGAAGGATGTTGAGTTTAGGTTTAAGCTTAGATAGCTCTCGATCCATGGTAAGCTTCTCCGTTATGTATTGTTTATCTTGTATCTCTCCAACTTCATGTCTAATCTTCAAGTTCTCTAGTTTGACCGTTAAATCATTGATCTTCTCTTCAAGCTCTCTAAGCATTTGAAGCCTCTTCTCATTTACTGCTTGTATCCTCGTTCTATACTCTTTGTAGATATCTGTAAACACATCAGCTGGAGCCTCTCCATTAAGAAATAGTTCTAGAAGTCTATTCCTCCAATTGTAAAATGTTGAAAGTTGTTCTACTATCTTTCTCTCTTCTACAACTTCTTGCACAGGTGGGAGTATCTCTGAAGTAGTTGATGAAGGAGGTTCCGTTACTGGAGGCATATCTACTGATGTTGTCTTACTTTCTATTAAAGGCTGAGGTTTAGCTTCTAGAGGCTTACCGCAGAACTTACAGTAAACACCCTTACTGGTTAGTTTTCCACAATGTGGACAAACTATTTTTTCTATCCACATCTACCAATTCCTATCATTTATCTTATATCTCTCTAGTAATAAGATTTTCTATTAATATTGTAAAAGAACTCGAGGTGTATGCTATATGCTAATTCCAGAGTATTATCAGTATGCGAAAAGGCGTTGAGCGTTTTTCTTTAAGAAAAACTAAATAAAAACGCTTACAGATAATGAGTTGGCGATCATAGACCTTGAGTTCAAGTGAGTTGAGTTTAGCACCTATTCATCGGTTGATAAAAAAAGCTGGAGCAACTAGAGCAAGTGAAGAAGCAGCTGAAGAGCTTAGAAAGATTCTTGAAGAAGTCGGTATCGCTATTGCGAAAGAAGCATTGAGTCTAGCACAATATACTGGAAGAAGAACGATCAAGAGAGAAGATATAGAGAGAGCTGCTAAGACACTTCTCAGAGGCTTCTACACATAGCCTACCAATATTTTAACCATCTACTCTCTTTAAATCTTGTCTAGAGATAATTCTTATATTAAGGCTTGCTATGCATGGTATTAGAGATTATTGAACTTGAAGGAGGTATGAGTTATGACATATACAGCTCAAGCTGCTCAATTAGGTGGTCAACCTGTAATAATCTTGAAAGAGGGGACGACTAGAACTAGAGGGAGAACTGCTCAGAAGAACAATATCGCTGCAGCAAAGATTATTTCAGAGATCGTTAAGACGACTCTCGGTCCTAAAGGAATGGATAAAATACTCGTTGACAGCATAGGAGATGTTATCGTAACGAATGATGGTGCAACGATCTTAGAGAAAATGGATGTTGAACACCCTGCAGCAAAGATGATAATAGAGGTTGCTAAGACTCAAGATAGCACTGTTGGAGATGGAACGACCACGGCGGTAGTTCTAGCTGGAGAACTATTAAAACACGCTGAAGAACTAATTGAACAGAAGATCCATCCAAGTACTGTTATATCTGGATATAAAAAATCACTAGACATAGCTTTAGAAGAATTAAAGAAGGTCGGTAGACCTGTTAAACTTGAAGATAAAGAAACATTGAAGAAGATAGTGATGACCGCTCTTGCAAGCAAGTCTCTCGGATTCGCTACAGATCACATTGCAAGCCTTGCGATAGATTCAGTACTAAGAGTAGTTGAAGATAGAGATGGTAAACTCGTAGCAGATAAAGACAGTATCCAGATAGTTAAGAAGATTGGGAAAAGCTTATTGGAGAGCCAGCTAGTCCATGGTATAATAGTTGATAAAGAAGTAGTTCACCCAGCAATGCCTAAGCGGGTAGTCAATGCAAAGATAGCCTTGATCTCTGCTCCATTCGAGATAGAGAAGACGGAATTTAGCGCTGAGATAAGAATACGTGATCCACTCAAGATAAAAGAATTCCTAGATGAAGAGACAAGGATCTTGAAAGAGATGGTGGATAAAGTTGTTGCAGTAGGTGCAAACGTAGTCTTCTGCCAGAAAGGCATAGACGACCTTGCACAGTTCTTCCTCGCCAAGGCTGGAATACTAGCTGTAAGACGTGTAAAAGCTTCAGATATGGAGAAACTAGCGAAAGCCACCGGAGCAAAGATTGTAACGAACTTTGAAGACCTCACAGAGAAAGATCTCGGAAGAGCCGGGCTTGTAGAAGAGGTCAAGATCGGAGAAGATAGAATGGTCTTCGTTCAAGAGTGCCCCAATCCTAAAGCGGTCTCAGTCTTAATTAGAGCAGGGCTTGAACGTCAGCTAGACGAAGCTGAGAGAGCCTTCAACGACGCTATAATGAATATGATCACTCTAGTTAGCAACTTAAACTATGTTCCTGGTGGTGGAGCGATAGAAGAGACTTTAGCTTTAAGGATACGGAGAGAAGCTTCAAAATATCCAGGTAGAGAACAGTTGGCGATGATGGCTTTCGCTGAAGCATTAGAATCTATTCCTAGAACTCTAGCAGAGAACGCTGGGTTAGAGCCTGTTGAGATCCTCACAGAGTTGAGAGCTAAGCATGAGAAAGATGGACATGGATATGGTATAGAGGTATTCTCTGGAAAAGTAGTCGACATGTATAGTCAGGGAGTCTTAGAGCCTGTGAAAGTTAAAGAGCAGGCTTTAAAGAGTAGCTTCGAGGCCGCTGCGATGATCCTGAGGATAGACGATGTAATAGCTGCATCTAGGAAGAGGGAGGAGAAGGGAAAGACACCGCCGACTACACCTGAATCTGAATAGATTCTATCAATGAGATAGTCTTCATTTATTTTTCCCCACATATTCTCTTAACCTATCTTTATATTTTTTAGATAATTCTCTAAGAGATTGAGTTATATCTAGATTATCTAGATCTTCGAGGTCTACCCAAATATATTCTAGCACCTCTATAGATGGTGTTATTGAGAGAGATCTAGGTCTAGCTAGGTACTCTATAATTACATAGTGGTACTTGATATCTCCATCTTCATCTCTTATTATACTATCATAGACTCCGAGAAGCTGAAGATCTTCAACCTCCATCCCAACTTCTTCCCATACCTCTCTCTTAACAGCTTCTTCAACCTTCTCACCTAACTCTACAACTCCACCGGGTATGCTCCACTTTCCAGCTGAAGGCTCAAATGCACGCTTAACTAGTAGAAGCTTAGAGCCGTGAATTATTAAAGTCCCTACTGCTGGAAGAGGATGTTGAGGGTACTCTCTCTTCATCTCTTCTAAATTAAATTATTTAGAATTTATCTTTATTCTAGATGAAGATTTCTAGATAAATGAAAACTTGAATATGGGTTAATACTTCTCTATAGTAAGATGCTGGTGATTAGCGAGGATCTCAGAAGGGCTCTCCACAATCTAGGTTTAACAGATTATGAGATTAAGGTTTATACTGCTCTACTTGAGACTGGTGAAGCGACCGCTAGTAAACTTAGTGAAGTAGCAGATGTTCCATACTCTAAGATCTATGATGTTCTAGAAAGCTTGGAGAAGAAAGGATGGATTGGGACAGAAGGTGGGAGGCCTGCTCACTACTATCCTAAATCTCCTATAACTGCACTAGAATCCAGTAGGATGAGGCTTGAGAAAGAGTTTAAAACTAATGAAGAAGTAGTAATCTCCGAGCTCTTTCCAATATATGAGAAGCGTGGTTTTAAGGAGAGGCACGACATCTGGATAATTAGAGGAGAGGAGAACATACTTACGAAGATAAAGAATCTGTTAGCAGACTGTGAGAAAGAGTTACTGATCGCTGCTCCACTTATTACTAAGACTCTTTTAACGATCTTTCTACCATACATCACGTACATAACAAGTAAAGGTGGAACAGTAAAGATTATGCTTCCAAACGATGTTAACTACTCTCTTGTAAAGAAGCTTACAGAAGTAGCAGAGGTAAGATTGAAAGAACAGATGTTCGGAGGTGGGATAGTATCCGATTCGAGAGAAGTCATACTATTACTTGGCGATGAGAAAGGTGATATAAGCTTTGCAATATGGTCGGAACATGTAGGATTAGCAAAATTCGCGAAGAACTATTTTGAGTACCTATGGAGAGAGGCTGAACCATTAGAGAAGAAATAGCTCGATCACCTAACTCCACATGATACAAGAGAGTACTTCTTCATATCTTATTATTAATGTTGCTTATTTTGAACTTGGTCTTGATTAAGAATTTCGTGGGCGAAAGCTATGGCACGTTAGTTGCTTTCTAGAGTTATTGTGAGGATAAACTATATTGATAGTCGTTCTTTTGAGACTTGAGCTTTGAGGCGGTCTTGTTCAGTAATCTCGAATACTTTTCTAAGCATATCTTCATAAGATCTAGATATGTTGATACCTCTTCGAGACATCACTCTCTTAGCTACCTCTATTGCAGATTCGAGATAGATCTCTGTAAGCTTAACTCCAAGTCTTCTAGCATAAGTGGTGAAGGATGGAACGTCTTCTGAGACTACTCCGTAGAGATGACTGGATACTCCGATCCTCTTTCCACTGAATATGTAGGTCCCTATAGCGCTCTTCACGTGATCTCCGATAAATGCGCCGATGAATGTTCTCCCAGTATCGCATCTTCGACCATTAATCTCGATTCTTATTGTTCCATAAGTATTCTTTAAGTTGGAGTTTGTTGTTCCAGCTCCTAGATTTACCCATTCACCAATATATGAGTGCCCTATGAATCCATAATGTCTCTTATTCGAGTATCCATGAAAGATCGTCTCCTCAACTTCTCCACCCACCCTACATACATCGCCTATACTACACCCACTTCTAATCTGTCCTCCAAAAATTACGCAGTCTCTACCTATATACACTGGACCTGAGATATGGGTAAAAGATTGGATATGTGTATTCTCACCTACATATATTGGTCCACTCCTTAGATCTAAAACTGTATACCCTTCGATGAAAGCTCCTCTCGCTAAGTAAAGATTCTGCTTATCACCATATATGATTACTGAATTATCCATCTCGCCTTCCCATTCTCTTCCTTTAAATCTCTCAAGCTCTACTGAGATCAACTTTGAATTTAATTCTATCAACTCCCAAGGATACTCTATCAAGTTGATATCATTAATTTGGAGTTTTTCTGATGCTAAACTGAGTAGGAGTCTACTAATATTATCAGCAGATAGAGCTACTTCTCTGAAAGATGGAGAGCTGAAAACTTCAGACTTAAAACGTGCAGCTACTATTCTACCATCTTTCACGATCACAATTCCAGGTCTTGACAACTTCTCCAATAGTTTGCTAAGCTTCTCATCTGGAAGAACTAATCCATTTATCAATAATACATCTTCTTTTAATGAGAATTCGTTTACTTTTAGTTGAGGTGTTCTCTCTTTTTGAACTTCTTCAAGATAGGTTCTAGTAAATAAGATTACTTCACCTTCAACTCTAATTTTTGCTAATATCTTCTCTCTAAAGCATGATGTACCAACTCTCATCTCGTATACAGGTCTAGTCAAGGTTAGAGGGAAGAAGTTCCAATAACATTCATCCTCAAATATAGCGAGATGCAATCCAATTCACCATATCTATAAATATCTTGAATTTATTCATATCCTCTAAGCATATTATTTATACTATGTAATTCAGCTGAGATTTAGAAGCTCTCCCCTCTTTTATCGTTGCCCTACCTTAAGACCGTAGATAGTTTTTTATAATACCTCTCGAGACCTACCGATTAAGGTACTTTAAGGTGTTAAATCTAGAAGAATATTAATAATCCATGAAGACATGTGATCACTAGGTAGGTGGGTTTCAAAGAGTGTACGCTAGGAGAAGGTTTTCTCGTTCTATTCTAGTAATTCTAGCATTCATTATGATAGCGTTATTAGTTGTCTCGGTAAGCCAGATTCTACAGATAATGTTAAACTTCTGGGAGTTTGGAGACCTATTCATTAAACCATACTACTACTCTCTAATCGGAGGACTTATCTTATCATTTATCGCCTTCTTTCGACTGGATTTTAAAAATAGGAATTCTATTACCTTCTGGTTTCTAAAGCTTTTCATCTCAATCTTCTGGGAAAGATATACCCGTCCAAAAGATCTCGACTTCTCTTCATATAGACTTACTCTAAGCAGGTTTCTCGCATGGCAGATGACTAAGACACTTATAGGTACAGTATTATTTGCTAATGCTTTCTTTGGAATGGCTATTATAGGTGTTGCAAGTGGTAGCATAAACCTCCACATAGAGAAGGTGTTTGAGCTGTTTAAGCTACCTTTTATAACCCCTTCTGCTCTTGATACATCTCCCGCCGAGACCGTTATATCAGCTTCTCCAACATTAACACTACTTCTTCCACCAATCTTTACATCAATAACAGTAAGGCTTGTAATAATTGTTGGAGCTACTATCTTACTGAAAGCTTTTACTAAGGTTTCTGTAGAATATCTAACTACAGGTGTTTTAAGACTTCCGATAGATGCGGTCGAGGCGGTGATCGCTATTGCTGCAGCATGGACAGGCTTAACATTATTCTTCCCAAACTACATAGATTACAACACCAAGATACTGATTCTAGGTTCATTCTCTATAATGGTCCTCATGATCTTGTTCATAGCGCTAGATAAGACTAAGCCTGGATTTCTATATGCATACACAATTAAAGCTGGTGCAGTAATACTAGCAATCCTAGCAGTTTTCTCTATCGTAACTATACAGAATAGCATAGCGGATGCGAGGAAAGTAGAGTGGCTGGGTCCTTATGTTAAGCAAGAGATCACCGTTAATAGGTATCTAGCAGATATAGAGAATATAGTTAGAGAGAGGTATATCTTTCCAGAGCATTCCTCTACAACATCTATTCAACAAGATATCTCAAGAGTTAGGAGGCAGTTAGACATCGTGAGACTCTGGGATTGGGAGGCAGCATTTACGAAGATGAAGCCTGAGATAGGATTGATACCCTACGTTGACTTTGAAGATTCAGACATCTTGAGATTTAATGGAAGACTTTACTGGAGCGCTTCTATGAAGCCTATACTACCAATCTCCGTAAAGGCAGCGGACATATGGTATAATGAGCACCTTGTCTACACCCATGTCCCAAACGGCTTCTTATTACTAGATGCAAGCAATGGTACAATAGTTGACTCTTCTGGATTCTTTAATCAGAGGAGAATATACTATGGAGAAGGTGGATTGCTTGAATCTACATGGGCTGCGGTAATCAAGGATAAAGATACGTCAGATGAAGTGACGGGGACGAGATACGATGGTAATGGCGGCGTCATAGTCTCTCCACCTATTAGCTGGATGTATGATCTAACATTCTTCTTCTCTTATCCCGATAAAACCATAAGACTTCTCAGATATAGAGACGTATACGATAGGATGAGTTTACTCTTCCCATACTTTGAATACTATTGGAGAGGAGATTACGTAGATATGTTTCCAGTGACCGATGGAGAGAATACTTACTGGCTTATGCCGTTGATAATTAGGTTAAGTGGAGATAATGTTCCATGGAGTAGGGGGAATGAATACGTTAGATTCATTGGCTATAGCCTCATCAACATCTACGATGGCTCGATTAAACTAATTATAATTGGATCAGACTTCATCAGCCAGATCATTAGAGAAGCGTATAGAGATGTTGTCTTAGAAGAAGTACCCGGATGGCTGTATAATCAGACTAGATTCCCACAAGAAGTATTCGAATACCAAGTAGAGATCTTCAATAATTATCATATGGATGATGTCACTATTTTCATACAAGCAAGAGAGTTCTTCGAGATACCTAAAGGTCTTTATACATACTATATAATTACAGAGCCTCCAGGATTTAACAATCCAGAGTTTTTAGGTATACTCTCTCTCCAGATTAGAGGTTCACCTGGAAGAAATCTCGCAGGATTCATGGTTGTTAGAAATGATTATCCATATCTAGGTGAGAAGATATTCTATTATGTTCCACAAGAGTCTGAGCAGAAGCTGCTAGGTCCATCGGCTGCAAGAGAAGCACTTGAAAGATATCCAGAATTCAGAAAACTTCAAACACTTTTAGAGAATCCTAGAATAGGAGAAGTAATCCTCTACTCTGTTGGTGAACATCTAGTCTACATTATACCAGTTTATACTACTCCAACCGGAGCTGGAGGAGTGATAACTCAGCTTGGAACAATAGCGGTTGTAGGTGCAGAGTTTACTGGAAGCTACTTTGTAGGCATCGGTGGAGATATTGAAGAATCATTTGAATCTTATCTTAGAGCGATGAGAGGGGTGGCTACACCTATAACACCAAAAACCGATGTGATGAATTTAACACTTCAAGTAATAAGAGGTGCAGAGTTGACCCCAGTCTTCCCTGAGAAGATAAATGCTCACCTAGTATTCAAAGAAGGAGAGATAAGAATAACTTCTATTGAACAGTTTACTGAAGAGCTTATAGGATTCTTAAAGAGATGGATTGATAAAGCTGGAAGAGATGTAGTATTAGTTTGGAAGGAGGATAATATTTTAAAGGTAGGAGTGGTTGTAATAGATCAAGGGATAGTAGAGCTACACTACGTAAATATAATTGGGGGTTAAGCTCATAGATGGGTGCAGGCGGTACTGGTATAAAAACAGGATCATTGATCTCCAAAATCTTCACTTTAATGTTATTAGTACTCTTAGCTTTAATTATAATATCTCTTACAGCTAGATTCCAGCGTAGTCTCTTAGGCGTAGCCTTGGTCATATCGTTAACCTTGCTTGGATTCTACTGGTTTAGAGAATTGAAGAAAGCCTTAACAAGCCGTAGATATGTAGAGAAGTATTCAGTTGAGTTAATAGAGAAAGATGAATTAATACTGCTAACAGCACAGGTTCCAGGACCTGAAGAAGAGGTAGCTGTAGAGCTTAAAGGAGAGAAGCTATTAGTAAGAGGTGGAGGAGGGTTTAAACGTATAGTGAAGCTACCTTGTAAAGCATCAATCCTTAGAAGAAGTTATATCAACGGCGTTCTCCACCTACAACTACGTAAGAAATAAGAAATACGCTATTATAATTACAGATAAAAAATATTTGGATTGTATTGATCGTATCCTACAATTTTCTTAGTATTGGTAGTATGATAACCGCTCCCACAATTATCAGTACTATCGCTATTATTGATCCGATTACTTTAGTGAATATTTCGAATCCGTAAAATGGGTAGAACCAGAATATTGGCGTTATGGCCGTTGATCCTAGTAGAGCTGCACCGATCAAGATTAGTACAACTCCTACAATTAATGAGAGGTACTTCTCTATTTCGAATGATGTAGCTAGTGGTTTTTCTTCTCCAACTCTAGGAATCAAGAATACTCCTATAAGATATAATATGATCATGAGGATTGGTGAGATGATTAGTAGTACTACGGCTACGATCCTAAGTAAGTTAGAATCTACATTAAGATATTCACCTAGTCCACCTATAACTCCTGCTAAAACTCTATCCTTCTCAGATCTCAAGAGTCTTTTACTAGACAAGTTCATCACACTCATCTAGTTCTGATTGTTTATAAATTTAATATGTTATAACATATTCTATCCGAGTAGTGCTGAGGCGATTAATGGTAGAATGATTGTTGCATCTCCATGCACCGTTACCTTCATAGCATCGGGCTTCACCTTTCCCCACGAGACTGCTTCTCTTACAGTCGCTCCACTCAAGCTACCATCGTACTCATATCCAGTGGTAATGTATACAGCGTAATCTAATCCTTCTTTAAACTGATTCCACCAGAGAACATGATGCTTACTTATTCCTCCACCGATCATTAATGCTCCACTACGCTTAGCCTTGAAGATTATCTCTGAAAGCTTCTCAAAATCTTGTAGAAGATTCAATCTAAAATCTCTATGCTTCTGTTGAAATAACCAGATCTGCGTACCTACAGCTCCATCAAGTATCCCTGGAACAAATACTTGAACTCTCCTCTCAGCCGCCCACTTCAAGAAGCTACCTTCATCAGTTATCCTCTCTCCTATAAGATTAGCTAGACTACTACTGGAGACTTCTCTCAATCCTTTAGAATATTCTTCTTCTAGAATCTTCTGTATAAATTCTTCTATTGCTGGTCCATAGTTCTCGATGGGTATCAATACTGATCCAAGTCTATGGAATCCTTTTTCTTTAAGAACTTCATCATCCATCCAGAAATCTCCTTCATAATATTCTCTCAGAGACCTAGCGATATCGTGGTCTAGAGCACCGCACGTTGTTATTATTACATCGAATAACCTATTCTTTATGAGCTCTGTTATTACACCTCTAAGACCTGTACCGATAGGCGCACCTATGAATGATAAGAACCTCACACACTCAGCATCTTTAACCATCTCTCTAAGTACATCTACAGCTTTTCCAAGATATAATGCAGCGAATCCACCAGCATCTTTCATCTGTTCAACTAGTTCTGAAACAGTTATCCCAGCTTTAATCTTAATATCTTTAACAGGCTTAAGCATGGATCTACAATACTAAAAAGGAGAATATATTCTAAACAATCAAGGATAAACTTGGTCTTCGAAACTATGAATAGGCTTAAATAAAAGCTCGTGGATCGTATTACCTCAACTAAGACTTTGTAGGAAGACTCATTCACCCTTTATTTTGCGTAAAATCTGTTCTTACCGATATTCTTTCTCTCTATAGCCTTAATTGTTGAGTGGTAGGTGAAAGAATAGGTGTTGTTGGAGAAGAGCAGATTATTCTATGATAACTTTAACAACTATGAGGCTAAAACTTATCTAGGGCAGACCCGAAAAACTTAGCATTTCAACCTATCTTCTTATTTTTAATTATCATACATTCCGACTTTATATGATTTGACCACGTAACTTTTCTTGAAATACTGTAAGAATATAGATATGGACGCTAAAGAATACTGGTGTTGAGATGTATCTACTTTACCTGTAGTATTTTAGATAAGCTTTCTAAGATTCTCAACTATCTCTTCAGTAGATTTTAAGAGAGATAAGCAGAATGGTATTCCTTCTAGTTCTGCTAATTCTATAGCGAAGCTATCTACTTCTTCAGGTAATTTTGGACCATGGATCACTATCATCTTCGGTTTTATGGGGTAGAGGCGGATGGCAACCATCGGAGATCTACCTCTACTAACTTTTGTGAAGACTATTACTCTAGTAGGGTTCTTTCCAAACAAGTATAGTAAGTCTGATGCTTCTAGATTCTTTATCGCTGAAAGACTATCCACCACCGTGTACCCATATATTAACTCATCATCCCGTTCTCTTCCAACAAGTAAAACACCATCCAATGTTTCTACTATCTTCTTGATACTTCGAGGAGTCTTAAACTCATTCATATCTATCACTGCAATACTTAGATCTCTGTGAAGCATCGAGTATCTCTTAACATGTATCCCCCCTCTCTGCATATCAGCATTTATCAAAGCTAAGACAAACTTCTTGATAAAAGCCGCTCCAGGAGACTTCCTCCTATTATTCTCATAATCGCTTAATACTGAAGATGAGACATTCATATACTTAGCTAACTCACTCTGATTTAATTCAAACAATTGCCTCCACTTCTTCATAACTGATCCAGGTGAGTCAGATAGAATTATTTCACCAGCTATCCTACTCATCAAGATCTCTCCCACCACTTGATTAACCGCTTTCTCCACCATACTCTACACTCTTACAATTAGATATACATGATATCTAAAAATACTTTCCGTTAATGTTACTTTGTCCTCGAAGTCAAGCTGTGAGAATAGAAGCTCGTAGTAGACTATCAGAGAACTTCGATGAAAGTTCAAACTTAAATCCCACTAATTATTAAGTAGAAAAATAATAAATACTATCATTCTATTTTATGTCTTGAGAGGTTGAAAGGTTTTAGCATGATCTCGGAGAAGTGTTGATGATGAGTAAGAGGTTCTGGGTTAAGGTGCATCATTCTAAAACTGGTGAAGTTGTAGTTGCGATATGCGATGAAGAACTTCTCGGAAAGAGGATAAGTATTGTTGAAGGATTTTCAGTAGAGGTAAGTAAGTCATTTTACGGAGATGTCTTAGTTAAAGAAGAAGACCTTCCAAACTACTTTAAACAAGGAACTATAATAAATCTACTTGGAGAATTCATTGTAAATTATGCTCTACACCATGGAATAATTGTGGAGAGAGCTGTTATGAAGATAGGGGGAGTGCCGCATATCCAGATATACGTTTAGATGAAGGTCTTGAACTTAGAAGAACATCATCTATTTGAGAGAAGATTATACCATGCTTTAAGAGTGGACTGGATCTCTTATACTATACCTTGAGAGCTCTGGAGAGTATCATGAGCTCTGGTCCAGTTGTCCTCGCTCCAACAATAGCTCCTCTACTATTTGCTATAACACCACTTCTTATGAACGGTACACCATCGTTAACTGTTCCAGCAAGGAACTCTACTTTGAAAAACTCTGATAGATTCTTCTCTTCTTCTTGAGATGCTTGAACATGTAATACTCCTCCGTTATTTGTTACAACTGATATCGAGCCAACGTACGGTCTATTAGCTACTACCCCTTGCAATACTTCTACTCCTAAAACATCTTGAATCATTTCTACTTCACGTTTATTAAAGTAGGAGCTGACTAAAGCTGCTCTATCATTTACAAGTATTAGATTTCCTACAGCAGTATACTTACTTTCTAGTACTAGAGTATTCAAGTCTCTGAAAGAACTTCTAATCTTCTCCAACTCTTCTTCTAGCACCATCCGTGAGATTACTAAACCACTACTATTTCCAACCACTAGTGGTCCTATCAAGAATGATCCAGCAATAGTTGTTCTAATCACCTCTACACCTAGAGCTTTCTCTATAAGTCTCTCATGTCTAGGCTTTGTCTGAGGTGGGACTATACATATCTCATCGGTTGTCGTAGCGAATAATCCAACTTCAACTGTTCCAAAGAACTCTTCTGTATAAATTCCTCCACTAACTACGCTCTGCTTTCCCGCCTTCATCTTTAACATGATTCTAGAACTCTATCTTATAAAGCGTCGAGATATATGTTTTAGAGATCTCATCTACATCTCCAATCTTTAATCCAAGATCTAGTAGAGCGTTTACAGATTCTATCGATCTTCTAGCTGCATAGTAGTCTGGAGTCATCTGAGATGCTTCAATCAGCATTGAGAGATTATCTAGACCACGTTCTTCAGCTAAAGTTATCAGTAGACCTGCTGCTCCAACTATCTGACCTCCATAAACCTTTGCAGGTATCTTCTTGATAACTCTTTGAATAGTTTCGGGACGTGTTGAGGAAATGTATACTTCTCTAACTTCCGATACTTCATCTTTCCCATATCCACCTAGAGTCATTACGAATGTAGCGCCGAGCCCTGTAACGATATCTAGCACTTTTTCACATAACTCATGTTGACCGTAGCTTGAAGCGGGCTGAGAATTACCATATAAGAATATGAGAGGTACTGGTTTCTCAACTACGTATAAGTCGGCGAAGCTGGGTACAAGTTTACCATCTTGAGCATAGAGTAGTGATGGAAAATACGATGAATAGAGTCTACAGACCTTCTTAGCTTCAAGTTTACCTAACATGTATGCTACTGAGACCTTGGCCACAAGCCCTACCCCAGGTAGACCCTCAATTAAAGTAGCTCCTTCTACATACAGGTCTTCAGCACCCGGTTCAAAAAATACTTCAATCACCAATTCTCATCTCTAAATTTAGGATAACTCTATTTAAGTATGAAGTAGGGAAAATAGAATAAGATGATAAATAGACTCTATTCTACTCTCTAGTCTATAGAATCTTGAGGAAGATATAATACCAAATACAGTATAGTTTACATGTCTATAGATATCTGACTATAAGGTTTTCTAGAAGGTTATACGATATCTTTGTATGGTAATTTAATAGTTGTTGTATGGTGTTGGTAATGTGTTCGAGGTAGTTGCTGAAGATCTATTGGGAAGAATTGGAAAGCTTAAAACGAAGAGTGGGAAGAAGATCGAGACACCTGCATTTCTTCCAGTAATTAATCCTGTTACTCAAGATATCTCAGCTAGATGGATGGATGAGAACCTTAAAGCTAGAATAGTGATAACTAACGCGTATATTTTGTATAAGAGGCTTAGAGAAGAAGCTTTGAAGATAGGAGTCCATAGATTGATAGATTTCGATGGAGTAGTTATGACAGATAGTGGTGGATATCAAGTACTTGAATACGGTGAGGTTGAGGCTTCTCCAGAGGAAATAGCATTATTTGAAGAAGATATAAAGACAGATATAGCTGTTCCATTAGATGTTCCCACAGGGTTAGGTAGTAGAAGATTTGCAGAAGAATCTGTAGAGAAAACCTTGAAGAATCTTGAAGCTACTCTTAAAGTATTGAGTGAAAGAGTTGTTAAGAGTGCTCTATGGGTTGGAACTATTCAAGGAGGAGTTCATATCGACTTACTAAAGCAGTGTGCAGAAAAGATTAAGGAGATGGGGTTCGATCTATATGCTCTAGGTAGCCCGACACCGTTGATGGAGGGGTACAGATTCAATAAGCTCTTCGAAATGATTACTGCAGCTCGAATGGTTATCGAGTATGGTAAGCCTCTCCACCTCTTCGGTGCAGGACACCCTATGATATTCCCCTTCATAGTCGCTCTAGGAGTAGACATGTTCGATTCAGCTAGCTACTATCTTTACGCTAAAGATGATAGATACATTACTGAGTTCGGGACTTTAAGACTAGAGAAGATGAATTATCTACCATGTGTCTGCCCAGTCTGTTCAAAGATTAGCATAGATGAGTTAAAAGAACTTCCCAGAAAAGAGAGAGTGAATCTCGTGGCTAAGCATAATCTCTATGTATGTTTTAAGGAGATAGCTGAGATAAAGCAGGCTATTAGAGATGGGCGATTAATAGAGTTGTTAGAGATTAAGGCTAGAAGTCATCCAGATCTATATCAAGGGTTTAGAGAGATCATGATGAACGATGGTCTACTCAAGATCATGGAGCAGCATACACCGCTATACTCTAGACGTGGGTTAAACATTTTTGATAAAATAAGTTTAAGGAGACCGGAGATTAGACGTGCAAAGAATAGATTATTGGAGAATATCTTTAAAGAGAGACTAGGGAAGAAGGCAATACTGATCCCTTACACTTTGAAGGTAAGTCCTCAGAAGATAGAGAGAATATTGTCTGGAAGAAATTTATCAGAATACGATCTACTTCTCTACGGCTCTCCTTACGGCTTAATACCTATCCAGATAAGATACGTTTATCCATTCTCTCAAACAGATTTTCCAAACGACTTAATCATAGAAGATGAAGTAGTAGACTCGATAATCCAGCAGATATCTAGTGCAGGTTATAGAGAGATCATAGTTGTTGAAGCTAAGAATCCTTACCTTAGAGAGATTATCAATAGACTTGTAGAGAAGTTAAGTGGAAGAGATATCGAGATAAAGGTTACTTCTCTTAAATAGGATCCTCTTAAAAGCATAGGAGAACGTTAACTCCTTTAAAGTTATTATAATATTAAGTTAGAGAGTTCGAGAGAGAGTTAGAGGTAAATATTTATCTTATCCATTTATAATTAGAACTCTAGAGTGCATTAGAATCTAGATAGGGGATTGTCTTGGAGATCGAGTTTCTCGGAGGAGCCCAGGAAGTCGGTAGATCAGCTATACTTGTCAAGACTAGGGAAGCCAAGATACTATTAGACTACGGTGTCCAGCTTAGTGAGCCTGCACCATCGTTCCCATCCCATGTAGCTCCAAGAGACCTTGATGCAGTAATCTTAACACACGCTCACTTAGACCATATTGGTGCAGCTCCAATATTCATGCTCAACAACAATATGAAGACCTACGCTACTCCAATGACTTACAAGATTGGAGACATTCTTTTAAGAGATTTCCTTAAGCTCGCAGGTTACTATCTACCGTATGAAGTATTAGAGGTTAGAGAGTTGATCAAGAAAGGTGTAGAGGTAGGTTACGGGGAGACAGTGAAGATCAAAGATGCTGAGATAAGCTTCATAGATGCTGGACATATTCCTGGAAGTATACAAGTATGGATAAACGCTGATAAAACACTACTATATACTGGAGACTTCACAACGATCAAGACTAGGCTTTTGAAAGGAGCAGACCTAGCTCCTAAAGATGTAGATGCAGTAATAATAGAGTCAACATATGCTTTAGAAGATCATCCTGAGAGAAAGAGTTTAGAGAGAGAGTTTGTTAACAGAGTGAGGGAAGTTGTAGAAGGTGGGGGAAGAGTTCTCGTCCCAGCTTTCTCTGTCTCTAGGTCACAAGAGATAATGTGCGTCTTGGAAGCATACAATTTCAATGAGCCGGTCTATGTAGATGGTATGGCCTTGAAAGTTCTAGATATATATCTAGAGATGAATGAGTATATCGATGGTAGACAGCTTCTATACCAAGCTGCAAAACATATCAATAGAGTTACAAGCAATAAGAAGAGGAGACAAGCATTAAGTGAACCTTCAGTAATTATAAGTCCTGCTGGAATGTTGAAAGGTGGACCAGCTATAATCTACGCTGAGGAAATCGCTGAAGATGAAAGGTCAGCTATATTCCTCGTAAGTTTCCAGCTTCCGAATACACCTGGCGCGATACTCTTAAATGAAAAGAGGTTAGTTCATGGAGAGGTAGATATTAAAGTTAAAGCAAATGTTGAGCAGTACAAGTTTAGCTCACATTCTGGTAGAACTCAGTTACACCAGTTCTTGAAGAGGTTCAACTCAGATGTAAAGATCTTCGCTATTCACGGTGAACCTGAAGCATCCAATAATCTAGTAAACTTCTGTAGAGAGAATCTAGGGCAAGAAGCATCATCTCCTAGGATAGGGGAGAAGTACGTAATCTAATCTCTTAAAGATTTTACAGTAATGTTTACTTAGATGAACAAATATTGAAGATTGTTGAGACTTCTTTTACTCTTTAAAGATTTTAGAGTCTTCTAAGAGTTGTGTACGGTTTACTTCCAATCAATCTACTATGCTCCTTCATCATACATCTATTCCAGACTACTGTTAATCCTCCCTTTTTAGCGATCTCTACAGCTTGCTGACTGTATATACCTTCTTGTAGCCATAGTACTTTAGCTCTCTTCTTCACAGCCTCTTCAGCTATCTCAGGCGTATGCTCAGGTCTTCTAAAAACATTAACTATGTCTACATCTTCTGAAATCTCTAGGAGATTCGGATAAGACTTTAATCCCAAGACTTCATCTATCGTTGGATTTACAGGTATGATCTTGTATCCTTGTCTCAGCAAGAATTTTGGAACATAGTGTCCTGGCTTCATAGGATCTTTACTCATGCCAACTACTGCTACTACCTTAAACTTTTCAAGAATCTCCTTTATCTCTTCATCACTAAGTCCATCACTTGGGATACTCATGAAATCTTAAGAGTATAGACAGGATTTAAATATTTACTACGACTTCATTTTCAAGTTGAATAAAGTGTAGTTAAAGAGCATATTGAGATCTATTCTATATTTATGGTGTGAGTTCTTCAGAATGTTAATATTGTAGAGAGCACATTTTTCGTGCATGGTTCTGATTATGAGAGGCAACGCGCTACTCATAGAGAAACATAGAAGCGTTGTAGATAATGATAGAGGTCATAGCATCGTGATCGATCTACCTTTTGAGCATGGAGGAGATGACACAGGACCTACATCTCTAGAACTTGCTGTAATGGGTTTAGCAGGATGCGTAACTACTATATACTCATTGGTAGCAGCTAAGAGAAGATTTAAGTTTGATGGGATGAAAGTAGAAGTTGAAGCAGTTAAACCTGATGAAGAGAAGACTGTGACTAAGGTTAAAGGGAATATAAAGATCTGGTCTGAGAATAGAGAAGAAGCAGAGACCGTGTTGAGATTAACGTTAGATAATTGTCCAGTTCACGTCCTCTTCGAGAAAGCAAACGTTGAGATAAGCTGGGATGTAACTATAGAGCAGAAGAAATAATAGAAGCACCTTACACTAAGAGTAAAATTCAAATAACCATGAATAGATAGTATATTTAGCGGCCGTAGTCTAGTCTGGTAGGACGCTGGCCTCCCGAAGAACGAGATGATGGAGAAAGCCAG
>JANXDW010000046.1 GCA_025058515.1 Aigarchaeota archaeon | reverse complement strand
GATAGAAGTACTGTTGATGGATATGCTGTGATCGCTGAAGATACCTACACTGCAGATGAGGCAAATCCTGTTAGGTTAAGATTGATTGGAAAAGTAGAGGTAGGATCTATCTCGGAGATCGAGCTGTCGCCGGGAACTTGTGTAGAGATATCGACAGGTGCATTATTACCTCGTGGAGCAGATGCCGTAGTAATGGTAGAGTACACGAAGGTCGAGAAAGATAGCGTACTAGTTTTTAGAGGAGTATCTCCTGGAGAGAATATTGCTCAAACAGGCTCAGATGTATCAATAGGAGACTTGGTGCTCAAGAGAGGAAGGAGGATAGGGGCTAGAGAATTAGCTGCTTTAGCGGCCGTGGGATGTAGTGAGGTGAAAGTCTACACTAAACCTCGAGTCGCCTTATTCTCTACAGGTAATGAATTGATCCCAGTCTCTGAGAAGCTTAAACCTGGTAAGATATACGATGTAAATAGTCATGCATTGAATGCAATGTTAAGAGATGTTGGAGTTGAAGTAGATTTCCTTGGAATACTTCCAGATAGTTATGAACAGATTAAAAGAGCGATCGATGAAGTATTAGAGAGGTATGATGTGATCATAACTTCTGGAAGTACCTCTGCAGGTTTCGGAGATATAATCTATAAAGTCTTTGAGAAACTTGGTGGAGTACTAATACATGGATTGAAGATTAAACCAGGTAAGCCAACCGTAATAGGTGTGACTGGAGAGAGGAAGTTGTTGATAGGTCTACCTGGTTTCCCGCTCTCCGCTATGATGATCTTCATAATCCTCGTTAAACCTATCTTGATGAAGATGCTCGGCTTAATCAGTCTTGAAGAAGAGAATATTGTTAGAGCAAGAGTACCATTGAGGATCGAGGTTGGAAAAGGGAAGAGGAATCTAGTACCAGTCCAGATACTTACTTCTCAAAAAGGATTAGTAGCTTACCCTATTCTAGGAGATTCAGGAGCAGCTACAACACTATCTATCTCAGATGGCTTCATAGATGTAAGTGAAGAGAAAGAGTACATACTCGAGGATGAAGAAGTAGTGGTTAAACTTTTTCAACCACTAAAGATACCTAGCATCTCTATTATTGGGAGCAACTGCCCTGCAATTGAGATCTTACTCGATGAAGCAGGTTTATGGGATGCTAAACAGGTAAACGTAGGTTCACTAACTGGTTGGAAAGCTATCAAGAGAGGTGAAGCAGATATTGCGGGAACCCACCTACTAGATCAGGAAACAGGTCTCTATAACGTTCACATGATTAAGAAGATGGACCTAGAGAATGAAGTAGATGTCTATAGAGGATATATTAGGACTATAGGTCTCCTAATACCTAAAGGAAATCCAAAAAATATAACTAGCTTAGAAGATATTCTAAGAGGAGACATTATATTCGTCAATAGAGTTAAAGGGTCTGGTGTTAGAACTTATTTAGATATAAAGTTGAGAGAGCTTGGAGTTAAAGATCCTGAGAAGAAGATTAAGGGATATTCTTATGAAGTTAAGACGCATGCAGCTGTTGCTTCTGCAGTCTCTCAAGGTAGAGCTGATGTAGGAATAGCTATAGGGTATGTCGCAAAGTTTTACGACCTAGATTTCATACCCTTAACAGAAGAATTCTTCGACTTCGCAATAAGACGAGATAGACTATTCAAAGAGAGTGTACAGAGATTTATTAAAACATTGAAGAGTAGTTCTTTCCATGAAAAATTAAAGAAGATACCTTACTATAGACCTGCTCAAGAGATTGGAGAAAAGATCTCTATCTAATCAATACTAGGGGTAACCTTATCTAAACTGCTCATCTATGCACTTGTAAACAATAAAGCTCTCTAGATATTAACTTAGTAGAGTGTAGACATCATCTACATACTCGTAGAATTCTTGGCTTCTCCTAGATCTGGGTCTCTTAAGATCGATATTTATTACTCCTGCAACTCTTGAAGGTCTAGAAGTCAATACAATAATTTTATCTGATATCTCTACTAGTTCTTCAATGTCATGACTTACTAATACGATCGAGGATATCGGTAAGATTTGATTAAGCCACAAGTTCTCTATCTCTCTTCTTAGAGTTATGGCCGTTAATTGGTCTAGATTACTGAAGGGTTCATCCATTAATAGAAGGTCTGGATGAGATACTAGAGCTCTAGCTATGGCCACCCTCTGTCTCATCCCTCCACTCAACTCTGCTGGATAAGCATTCTCAAACCCTATCAGACCCATCATATCTAGAAAAGCTCTCGCCCGCTCTTCTTTCTCTCTATCAGTCAACCCTTTTTCATGTATCAACCCTAGCATTACATTTTTAATAACAGTATACCATGGGAGAAGAGTTGGATTCTGGAAGACCATCGAGATTCTAGGGTCAGGATTGTTTAAAGGACCACCTCTAAAATATACTTCTCCTGAATCGGGTTTTAGTAGACCGGCCATAATCCTTAGCAGTGTGCTCTTTCCACATCCACTTGGACCAGCTATACCTATAAATTCAGCGTAAGAGATAACCATAGAGAGATCGTTAAATACCAGTAGCCTATCTCCTTTTCTCATCCTATAGCTGAAAGATATATTTCTTAACTCTAGTAATGTCTCCGCACTCTTTCCATGCACCATGTTTTTCTAGACCAATCTTCTCACAACTATCTCATATATTCTCCTCCAGAAGAATCTATTCAGCAATACTATGAATAAAGCCATCCAGATTGTTGAAGCTATAAGAAGCTCGATATCACCTAAATAAGTAGCTAAATTCAACATCTTTCCTATACCGGGGTTCTCAACCTCCCAAACTATATGATCTAGAACAGTCCTCTCAGCAATTACAAGAGTATTCCACGCTCCTCCTACTGTAACAATACATCCGGTGACCATTGAGGGAGACATACGGGGTAGATAAAGGTACCACAACTTCTCCATCCTAGACATCCTCAATAACCTTGATAGCTCTTCTTCTTCTCTAGGTATGATTGAGAGAGCACCTCTAAGAGAGAATAGTAGATACCATTGAGTCCCCAGTAGTATTATTATGAGTGCTCCAAACTCTTTCATAAGTTTTGTTTCCATAATGAAGTTCATAATGAAAGGTATTAAGAGAGTTGCAGGAAACGATGCCAATACTTGAAAAGCTGGTAGTAATATCTTCTCTAAAGTATTCTTCTCATATAAGATAATAGAGAGTGGTATCGTCCATCCTAATGTTATCAGTAATGCTGTGAATACTCTTAATAGAGAGTATCCCAACATCGTTAAGGGCTCGATAACCCCTAATCTCTGAAACCCATTAAACAACATAAGAGAAACGTAGACTAGATTATCTATGTTAAAAGTACATGCTAAGATAACTATCGCCATGACAACAGCCAAGATTGTTACTGGTCTCTTATATCTTCCCATCGAGATGATCAAGGTGCGTATCCGAGTACTGATCTCCCAATGCTCAGAGAACCTAGGTCGACGGGGAATTATTTTAACTGGTACACTGAATGGTCTCAATATCTTCTCAAACCATGCATGAGGAATCTCGGTCGCATATGTTTCAAATCTATATCTTGCACTTATTCTTATCAAAGGGATGAACACTAACAAGTTCATCAAGATAACCAAGACAGCTACAGTGAGTAAAGCTATTATCGCTTCATAGATCATCCTAGAAGTAATGAGTTCAACAGTTAATGAACCTATTCCAAAGAGTTTATACTCAGCTTCGCCTATAGTTATGATCTCGCATGCAACTAGAAAATATAATCCATTCGCCCATGAAGAAGGTAGATTTGCAAAGATCTTAGGAAAAGATGCAGGAATATACAAGTACCTCATCCTTTTGAAGATATCGAATCTCAAGAGATTGACTACTTCAAGATTCTCCATAGGGATTATCTTAATAGATTCATAGACCCCGAAAGTGATATTCCAGGCTTGGCTAGTAAATATCAAGAATATTGTAGCTATCTCTGCTCCTATTATAGGGTGAAGAGCAATAAATGCATATAGTGCTACTGGAAAGAATCCAAGTATAGGGATAGATTGGAGAATATCCAATATTGGGATAATGATCTTTTCGAGAGTCTTATTTACAGCTGCAGCGATCCCTACAATAATCGAGAATATAGTAGATATTATCAATGCTATGGACATTCTAGCCCAAGAATACCCTGTAGCAGTAAGTATTGTAAACAGTACCTCTAGCTCCAGACCAAGTCCTCCTATGAACCTATGAGATAATCTAAAAATCTTCTTGAAAAATATTCTCTGGACTACCCGACTTCTTTAAGCATAGAGTATGTACAATATTCAGGAAACTTCTTTAGATAAGTTTTATGAGGTTCGGGTACATCGATTCTTTCTACAATTTTCCAAGCATCTATAATGTTCTTGGAGATCTCTCTGATTAAGAAATCTCTATAATTGATTCTAGGTGCTAAGATCTTCTTTAATGGTGGAGGTCTCTTAAGCTTAATCGATATCATAAGCTGTCTAATCTTCTCTTCCAGTCTATTGTAGAATACTATGTGAGATCTTAGAGAGAAGATTCCGCGAATTATATCAACATAATCATCTGCAAGCTGGAAGGCTATCCCTACTCTTTCACCATAACTCTTAAAATCTTGAATTACATGATTTGGTGCACCTGCAATTAGTGCTCCACATTCTGCAGCAGCCTCAAATAAGGAGGCCGTCTTCTCTTTAATGATCTTCATATAAAGTATCTTACCTGGTAGGTCCCTGTTCATCAATTCTATAAGTGCTCCGTTGGAAGCCCTATTCCACGTATTTAGGAATATCTTAGCTATTTCTACCCCCTCACTTAAAGCGATGTGAAATGCAAGGTTTATTATTCTATGTCCTTCGATTATTGCTCTACCTATTCCTATCTGTCTCCACAGTGTAGGTCTACCTCTTCTCTCAAAGTCTACATCTATGATATCATCATGAGCTAGGCTAGCATTATGTGCTAACTCGAGAGCACATGCTACATCTAAAGCTCTTCTAAAATCTTTACCATTCAAGGCTTTGAAGACCATTAATAATAGTATAGGTCTAAGCCTCTTTCCACCTAAGATAACCCTCTCAATTATATCTGAATCTACACTATTTTTTATCTTCCCATAAAGATACTGGTCGAACTCTCTTCTAAGCTCTCTTACATATTTATCAAGTGCATCTAAATCTTGAAAGACCAATTCTCCATCTCTTGAATACTATGTTTATACGTGTAGAAAAAGTTTCTTATAGATTTGCTCTAATTCTACTCTCTATGACCTTTTTAGGATATGCTCCTACTATTACATCTACAGGTCTACCGTTCTTGAATATCATGAGTGTAGGTATACTCGTTATACCGTAGCGGGAGGCCGTGACAGGGTTCTCATCTACATTGAGTTTTAAGATGACTATCTTCCCAGCATATTCTTCAGCTAACTCTTCTATCGCAGGAGCTATAACTCTACACGGTAGACACCACTCAGCCCAGAAATCGACTAAAACCAATGGATAGCTCTTTATGAGCTCCTCAAAATTGTGGTCCGTAGCTATAATCGGTCTAGAATAAACGGTCTTCGAAGACTTATCTCCAGTATTCCTCTTACTATACAGCTCCATAAGCTTCTTCTTCATTAAACGCTTTAATTCTTCATCTTCTTCATCAATCATTTCTGAGAAGAGTAACCATAGACGCTATATATAGATATTCTTATGATAAACATTTGAGTAAGGTTTATAATATTATTCAAGTCTTTGAGGTTTGAGAAGAAGTTGCCCATACTCACTATTAAGAAAGATAGATTCTGGCAGCTCATAGGTAAAACTTTAAGCGATCAAGAGTTAACAAGTCTTCTCCACGATCTAGGTCTAGATGTTGAAGAAGTATCTCAAGAATACTTTAGAGTAGAATACAATCCTAATAGACCAGACTACTCTAGTATTATTGGGATAGCTAGAGCTGCTAGAGGATTACTTGAAGTTGAGGTAGGTTTACCGAGATATAGATTATCTCCTCCTAAAACCTACGTCGAAGTAGATGTTAATATAAGAGATGTTAGACCGTATATCGTATCAGCTATCGTTAAGAAGTTGAAGCTGGATGAAGAAAAACTAGAAGAGATAATAAATATGCAAGAAGATCTTCACTGGATACTTGGTAGAGATAGGAGGAAAGTATCTATAGGATTGCATAACCTAGATGTATTGGAGCCACCCTTTAAGTATCTTGCTGTTAAAGGAGATGAATATAGCTTCGTGCCACTTGGAGGATGGAGGAAGATGACTCTAGAAGAGATACTCTTAAAACATGAGAAAGGATTAAGATATGGACATATCGTAAAAGATAAAAATAGATATCCGCTTATAATAGATTCTAGAGGAGAAGTTTTATCGTTTCCACCAATAATAAACTCTTCTTTAACAGAGTTAACCCCTCAGACGGAGAACCTCTTCATAGATATCACTGGAACAGATCTAGACCTCCTTCACAAGGCTCTCAATATACTTACAACCGCTTTAAATGATCTCGGTGGAAGAGTAGAACAAGTTAAGATAATCTATCCTGACAGAGTATTGATTACACCGAATTACAAAGTAAAGAAGTGGAGAGTAGAAACTGATTACATAAACTCTCTACTTGGTTTAAATCTATCTACCTCAAAGATCTCTAAGACTTTAAAAAAGATGAGATTCAGTGTTAAAGCAAGAGGCAATAAGCTTACTATAACTCCTCCACCATACCGTGTGGATATAATGCATATCGTCGACTTCGTAGAAGATGTAGCAATAGGATTAGGATACGATCTCCTACAACCACGTCAACCTAAAGTTCAGACTTATGGAAGTCTTCACATAATTACAAAGATAGAAGAAGCTGTAAGAGAGATTATGATAGGATTAGGATATGTTGAGACTATGAATTTTACACTAACAAATGAGAGAGATGAATATGAAAAGATGATGGTGAGACCTCACCCACATGTAAAACTTTTGAATCCTGTATCAAGCGACTACACAATACTGAGAACTTGGATCTTGCCTAGCTTAATGCGTTCTCTATACAATAATAGAGGATCACCCTATCCTCAGAAGATATTTGAGGTAGGAGAGATAGTCGAGCCTCATCCAGATGTACCTGAGAAAGCTGTTAGAAAGATGAGATTAGGCTGTGTATCATGTCATACAGATGCATCTTACTCTGAGATAAAATCTGTATGTGAAGAAATCTTGAAGAATCTATCGATAGGTAAGTGGAGCCTCGAACCATATGATGAACCACCTTTCTTTGAAGGAAGAGCTGCAAGAATAATTGTAGACTCTACGGAAATTGGATATCTTGGAGAAATACATCCAAATGTATTAGAGAATTGGGAGATCACTTTACCAGTCTCAGGACTTGAAATATTCCTCCACAATATCATATCTTAAAAATATATAGTATAAACTCTAGCCGTAAAAAATAGTTAATTAATAGTTAATAGAGGCTTTGGATAATATCTATATGCCCTACCGCTCCCATGAGCCTCTTAGAGGTAGGTGTAAGCCTAACAGTGATAAGAGGTTGTCGGCGGTAGGGCACAGCGATATCACTAGTGATCTCTTATCTCGTTATCTCTAACGATCTCACAATCTCGTATAATCTCTTAGCATTAGGATCTTTCTCGAAATGTTCTCTTATAGGCTTGATTATCTCATCTAATGCTCTAGATACAGCATTCTTTAAGTCTGCTGGATGTAGCTTCCCCTCAACGTAATCTCTTTCTAATTCTTCATAACTCCAATACTCTATATCTCCTCCATACTTTGATGGTCTCTCTACATAGAGAGACTTCATCATTCTGAAGATTATGTACTTAGCATATTCTAAAATAGGGTTTCCACGAGAACTTCTAGGAGGACAGTATGCTTTATCGATCTTACTTTTAAGGGTCTCATAATCATCATGTACAAATATACTTGTCTCTGGAATACTCTTACTCATCTTTGAAGCTATCTCTAGATTCATCTCTACATCTTCTTCAAATCCTTTTAACTCGATTGGTCCTTGCAAACCCATGAGCATGTGATGGTGAACAGCTACAGGCTTCTTTACGCCAAGTTTTGGAGCAAGCTCTCTTGCTAAAATATTTGCACGTCTCTGGTCAAGCCCCAATTGACATATATCGATGCCCATGTAGAATATATCGGAGACTTGCATAGCTGGATAGATTATCTGAGCAGCTTCCTGCATCTCTTCTTCTCTCCTACCCATAATAGGTAAAGCTCTCAAAGCTCTCTTCAAACTAATATTCTTAGCAACTTGTATAACATACTTCCAGTAGTCTCTACTATTCACTAAGTCGTTGGCCCAGACTATCTCAACTCTCGATAAATTTACTCCTGCAGCTTTCCAAACCTCTATAAAATATTCACCGACTTTCCTTATCTTCTCTAAATTTCCACCCATCTTATTGTTTATCATAGCATGCCAGTCTGCTAAGAGGAGTTTAAATCTACATCCTGCCTCAAGCATATCTTGAAGTTTAATTGCTCTAAGTACTCCGAATGGTAGATGTGCTAACCCACTTGGCTCAAACCCATCGTATGCTACAGGATGTTCTTCAACTTCTAATAATGCTCTCAGTTCATCTAATGTAATTACTTCTTCAGTAGGCGGTCTAGTGATCAGCTCAAGCCTCCTCTCTAAATCCATACTCTATCGAACTGGCTGAATACCTAAAAATTAAAGATTTCCATAGTATCTAGACACCCTTCAATCGATCTTTAAATGGAAAATCTCCTTGATCTACATTCTCTCATCTACTACTCTTATCTCTAAA
>JANXDW010000003.1 GCA_025058515.1 Aigarchaeota archaeon | reverse complement strand
CTGTATTCTAGATTCTTTCTTTAGTAGGAATTTTAAGATTATTGTTGAGATTATGTATATGAAAATTGCAGTAAAGATGGCGATGATTGAGCTGAACTTGTATATCTCTAGAATGGTTGTTAAGAATCCGAGTAAGCATCCACCGACCGCTCTACCCCAATAGATCTTATCTTCGAGCTTCAACCCATATATCACTTAAGAAATAAAGGTACAGCTTTATTTAAGCTACTCTACAATAAAAACGATTCAGTGTTTAAACAAATATCTTAACTCATCATATTAAAGAGGTTCTAGATGATTTTAGAAGAGAATGAAAATCTTAATACCTATCTCAGAGATATTTCCATCAGAGCATAGCTATTAACCAGTAAACATCTTTAAGGTGGATAAGATTGGAGTTATCATTCATCGAGCTCAAAAGATTGATGAGAGAAGTTGAAGATAAGATAGTAGACTCTAGGATCGAGAACGTTTACCACATGGAGGATAAATCTATAATCTTGAAGATCCGAAAGAATGATGAAAAATACGATCTAAGAATTGTTCCAGGGAAATGTTTCTATCTAGTTAGAGGAGAGTATAAGAAGCCTTTAACTCCTACAGATATAGTACTTAAGTTTAGAAGATTCTTGAATAATTCTCTTATTAAAGAGATACAGTTGGTAGAAGGTGAGAGAATAATAGTATGTGAGATTGAGAAGACGCATGGTGAAGAATACAGACTCATTATAGAGCTTCTCCCCAAGGGAACAATAATCTTAGTAGATAAAAATGGAAAGATTATTGAAAGTTTAGAGAAGCTTAAAATGCGTGACCGCAAAATCATCCCTGGAGAAGAGTATAAGCTACCTCCTATGAGGAAGTCTATCTCGAGATCTTCAGATATCGATGAATTCTTTAATTCTAAAGATTTAAGTAAGAAGATCGTTGTAGGTTTAGCGTTAGATGCAGGTTTAGGGAGAAAGTATGCTGAAGAAGTTGTCTTCATATCCTCGGTAGATAAATCTAGAAAGTTCTCAGAACTCTCACCAGAATATCTCGAGAAGATTAAAGATGCAATCCGTAGGGTTCTAGAATCTGTTGAAACACGTAAAGCAGTCATTGTAGAGTATGAAGATGGAGAGGTTGAGCCTTTACCGTATCTCCTTGAATCAATTAAAAGTAGAGATGTAAAGATCAGAGAAGTTGGAGAATTTAATGAAGCGGTAAGAATTGCTTATGAGATATCTCTAGCTCATCAGATTTATCAGAAAAGATTAGAGAAAGTTCAACAAGAGCTTAGAGAGCTGAATAAAGAGCTTGAGAATAAACGTAGAGCTATCCAGAAGCTTGAGGAGTTATCAAAGAAGAAGAGAGAGATAGCTAACCTAATATTAACTTACTCAAGCTATATAGAAGATTTTAAGAAGATGGGAAATCATGAAGAGAAGTCTTTCAAAGATATTAGAGTAAAACTTGATATATCTACTAAAACAATCTTGATTACTTCTCCAATAGGTGAGATTACTTTAAGCATTAGTGAATCTATTGCTAGGCAAGCCTCGAAGATGTTTGATGAAGTTAAGAGTATTGAAGATGCGAGGAGAAGGTTGGAGAGGGAAGCTCTAGAGTTGGAGGACAAGATAAAGAAGCTCACCGATGAGGTTGAGCAGATACATCATGAAGAACTTCGAGAGATCTCTGCTAAGACCACACCAGAGAAGAAAGCTTGGTATGAGAAATATAGATGGTTCTATACATCTGAAGGATTTCTCGCTGTAGCAGGTAAAGATGCTTCGAGTAACCATGCACTAATTAAAAAGCATTTAGAGAATAGCGATCTAGTATTCCACGCAGAGATTAGAGGTGCCCCTATACTGATCTTGAAGAATGGGGTAAACTCTAATGAGAGTTCTAGACTTGAAGCTGCCCAGTTTGCAGGATGTTATAGCAAGGCTTGGAAAGAAGGATTACAGTCTATCTCAGTATATTATGTAAAAGCAGACCAAGTCTCTCTCACTCCTCCTCCAGGACACTATCTACCAAAGGGTGGAGTAATAATAAAAGGTGAAAGAAATTATTTAATGGTAAAGCTTGAGCTAGGGATAGGTGTTAGGGGAGACATGTTGTTGTGGGGACCGTTCCTAGCACTTTCAAAGAATGTTGAGAAGATTGTAAAGATAGTTCCAGGAAATAGAAAGGCGAGAGTTTTAGCTGAAGAGATCCTTGATAGATTATTTAAAGAAGTTGAGAGGAAGAAAAAGATTGAATTAATTGAGAAGATAGTAGAGCTGATACCATACGGTTGTGGAGAGATCTATTAAGTAATCCATGTTCATTAATTCAGTAACCTAGCTTTTTACAAAAAGTAGTCACAAATCAAGAAGCATACTCTGTAAATACAATTCTCTTAAAAGAATCCCGATCTTCAAAAAGATATATACTGTTAAACTTCTCAAGATAAAGATTTTTTCGTTAAGTGCTATAAGCAGAGGTTAAACTTTTAAATCTCAAATCTACTATTAACGATAGGCTGAAGGGTTGAATAAGGTTGACTACATTAACCGATGAATTGAGGGTTAGAGATGTTATGTCAAGTCCTGTAATAGAGGCGAGTGAGAATGATACTGCTCAGCAGATTGCTCAAAAGATGGAGAAATATAATGTAGGCTCCGTAGTTATTACCCGTAGTGGTGTACCAGTAGGAATAGTTACTAAGACCGACCTGGTGTTGAAGGTTGTTTCAAGAAATCTTAAACCATCTGAAGTAAAGACCATAGAGATCATGAGTAGCCCGATACACACGGTCGAGCCAGATACGTTAATAGAAGATGCATTAAGGAAGATGACTGCTTTAAAGGTTAGTAGATTGATCGTAACGTATAAGAATAAACTGGTTGGGATAGTAAGCGTTAAAGATATACTCCAAGTAACTCCTGAGATACTTGAGATAGTTAAAGAGAATATGAGGATAAGAGGAGTAACTTTACCAACTAGTAAAGAAGGATACATAGAAGGATACTGTGATGAATGTGGAGAATGGTCTGATATGTTATTGAATGTTGATGGAAGATATATCTGCGAAGAATGTAGACTAGAATTAGCTAGAAGAAGAGCTGAAGAATAATGGAAGACAATATTAGACATTTGAAGTTTCTAGTAGATGCTATGCTTGGAAACCTTGTCTCATGGTTGAGAATACTTGGATATGACTCGATCTACTGGGATGGAGATGATGAGAAACTATTAGAGAAAGCATCTAGAGAGAATAGGATAATCTTAACAAAAGATAGAGAATTATACATATATGCAAAGAGATCTGGATTAGAAGCCTTCTTAATTAATGAGTGCAATGTAGAGGGAATGCTCTCAGAGATAAGTAGAAACTATGGTCTATGCTTAGACTTCGACCCAGAGCAGACTAGATGTCCAGTATGTAATGGTATGCTTAAGATTGATGAAAGTAGATCGAGAGATAGATGGACTTGTAATGATTGCGGTAAACATTACTGGATCGGCAGCCATTTTAGAAACATTACTAAAACGTTGAATGAAGCTAAAGAGAAGACGCAGAGCTATTAAAATCTGATTTATAAGATAAATGTTAGTTAGGCTTATTAAGATCTTTTAATATGGATTAGAGGTTGGTGAAAATATAACCGGGTATCTTAGAGGCGGAGAATATTGGAGAAATTGCTTAGTTTAGAAGAAGGAAGATATTTAGTGAGACTTGCACGTCAAGCTATCTACAACAATCTTAGAGGTATCATAGCTGAACCCCCTCCACCACCTAGTGAAAGATTGAAAGAGAAGAGAGGGGTCTTCGTAACATTGTACACATATCCAGTGAAGGATTTGAGAGGTTGCATAGGCTTCCCTCTCCCCACTCTTCCTCTACATGAGGCCACTATACAAGCAGCGATATCTTCAGCTATACACGATCCTAGATTTAACCCTCTAGAGATAGATGAGTTAAAAAACATAATAATTGAGGTAAGTGTATTGACGCCGCCTGAAGAGATAGTATATAGAGATCCTCGTGAACTCTTAGAGAAGATAAATATTGGAAGAGATGGGTTGATCATAAAGTCTGGACCATATTCTGGATTACTCCTACCTCAAGTACCTGTAGAATTTAATTGGAATGTAGAAGAATATCTTATACATCTATGTTTGAAAGCTGGATTAGAAGCTACACACTGGTTAAAGGGTAAAGCGAAGATATATAGGTTTACAGCTCAGATATTCAGAGAGCTTGAGCCAAATGGAGAAATAGTTGAAGAAGAATTAAAGATGGGAAGATTTTAGAAGGACAGATTAACATAAGATGCCAGTATGGTTAAGATCCATCTAGGTGTCTGTGGTATCGGATTTGGACACTCAGCTAGAGCAGTCGCCATAGCTAAAGCATTAAAAGATCAAGGATGGAGTCTTACAATATCTTCTTATGATGAAGGATTAGAGTACTTGAAAAGATTCAACCTAGATGTTTACAGAGTACCTGGAGTATCTTATGGTATACTAAGTGAAGGTAAAGTTAGCATAAAGATGACGATATTCAAGAATATCTTTATGCCTGTAAAGATCGCAGAGCAAGTCTCACATGAGATCACGTTAATCGATAGAGAGACCGATCTAGTTATATCAGATACTAGAGCTTCAACTGTTATTGCAGCAAAGATATTAGGTAAACCAGTCTTAACTATTCTAAACCAGTTCAATATCAAGATACTTTACCCAAGGTATAGATGGATAATTCAGAGCCTTGAAGCAGCAGCATACATCGTTAGCCGCATCTGGCTTATGAGCGATAAGATACTAGTTGCAGACTATCCTCCTCCTTTAACGATCTCTAAGAAAAACTTAGTGTTCCCTAAAGATCTAGATGATGAGAAAGTGAAGTATATCGGTCCAATAATAAACGATGTGGTTTTAGATCTACCAGATGCAGAATATTTAAAATATAAGTATGGTGTTGGGCTTGATGGAAAACCTGTAATCTTATTTAAAGCTACTGGTCCTCTCTATGAGCGGAAGATACTAATTGATAAGATGTTACCTATCTTGAAGAAGCTTAGTGGGGAATTCGAGGTGGTAGTTACTCTAGGAGGGATGAAGCTTGACTCTCCACCTAATGATAGATATTTGAAGATATATGAATGGGTTGAGGAGCCTTTAGAGCTTGTAAAGATTGCCGATGTAGTTATAACGAGAGCAGGTCAGACAACATTATCAAAAATTCTAGCATTAGGTAAACCTCTAATAATGATACCGATACCTGGACATGCAGAACAAGTATCGAATGCTGAGTCTGTAGAAGAAGCAGAAGCTGGAATAAAGATAGATGAAGAAGAATTAAGTGAAGATGTAATTAGAGATGCTATAGATGATATTCTAGATTCCAAATATTATGAGAAGGCATCTCTATATGCTTCTACGTATAGATCGTTGAACCCTATAAAATCAGTTGTAGAAGAAGTTAGATTACTTTTCAATAAATAAACTTAATGGGAAAAGTTTATCTCTTAATCTTCCATAATCTTATGTGGCAAATAAATGAGTAGTCATCCTAAATTAGATTTTTCTGTTACACCTAGTAAGTTGATAGGTTTGCTCGACCTCGTAAATAGTATGAGCGGGAGAGTAGATATAGCTAGGATATCTATTATGCTCCAGACTGATGTGGATGTTCTCTTACCTGTTATAGATTTAGCTGAGGCCATAGGATTCTTAAGAGTCGTAGATGGTGATGCTGAATTAACAGAAGTTGGGAGAAAATTCGTTAATGCACCACCATCAAAGAAGAAGCTAATGCTTAGAGAAGCGATAAAGAATATTGAACCATTCTCTACTGCTTTAAAACTTGCTCAGAAAGATAATGAGTTCTCAAAAGAAGAGTTATTGAATGAGCTTGATAAGGTTAACTTCTTTGAAGAGGAGTCTCCAGATATTGAACGATTCCACTCATTCGTCTTGGAGTGGCTTCTCTACACAGAGACAATCAATTATAGTGGAGAAGATAAGAAATTCTTTAAGAAGAAACGTTAAAGTTTTAGGATAGATAAAATTGTAAGAGAATTATCTACAGCTTCTAATCAAAACAGAGTTATGGAGACGGTTAATATGAAGTTGTAGATTAGGAGCAGAACTTCTTAGAGATAGTGAATAAATTAAAAAGAATTTTAAAGTTTTTAGAAAGAAAATCTTAAATCATTCTCTTATATATGGTTTAATTGAGGGATTTTTCGTGGTTAAAGCTAATGGATATGCAAACTGTATAGCTTGGGTTGATTTAACAAATAAGAAGGTTGATTATAGAGAAGTTGATGAAGATGAAGCTAGAAAGTTTATTGGTGGGAGAGGTCTCGGAGGAAGAATAATACTAAAGCATGCAGTAGGTAAGGATCCGCTCTCCCCTGATAATGTTCTCGCAATCCTTAATGGACCTCTCACTGGAACATTAACACCTATGAGTGGAAGAATAGTTGCAGTATCTAGAGCACCTCTAACAGGGATCTTTGGAGATAGTCATGCTGGTGGATGGGCGGGAGCAACATTAAAGTGGGCTGGATTCGATGGGATAGTCTTAACAGGTGCAAGCGATAAACCCGTCTACCTACTAGTAAAGAAGAAGACAATATCTTTTGAAGATGCGAGTGCTTTATGGGGGAAGACAACTGAAGAGACATACCATATGTTGAAAGAGAAGCATGGGAAGGATGTTCAATTCTACGGTATAGGACCTGCAGGTGAGAACTTAGTTAAACTTGCTTGTATAATGCATTATGGAGAGAAAGCTATGGGTAGAGCTTCTGGTAGAACAGGTCTAGGAGCAGTGATGGGGTCTAAGAAGGTTAAGGGCTTAGCTATAATCGGTGAAGAGACGGATATGCCAAAACCAGCTAATCCAGAAGCTTTCGAGAAAGCTAGACAGCAAGCTTTAAAGAAGATCTTAGAGAGCCCTGTTACTGCGCCGAAGAAAGGTGGATTATCTGTTTATGGAACCTCTGTTCTCGTAAATATTGTAAACGAGATTGGTGCATGGCCAACTAGGAACGCCAAAGATACGATGTTTGAGTTCGCATACCATATATCTGGAGAGAATCTGAGGGGGACTATACTGAGAGATACGCCTACATGCCATGCATGTCCAGTAGCATGTAAGAGAGATTCTCAAGTATTTGATGGAAAATTCAAGCACAAGTCTGAGGGGCCAGAATACGAATCGATCTGGGCACTTGGAGCAATGATAGGCGTAGGACATATAGAAGCTGTATCATACTTAAACTATCTAGCCAACCTATATGGATTAGATACGATAGAGCTTGGAAACGTTCTAGCAGTAGCTGCAGAAGCATCTGAGAGAGGGTTGATAAAGGAATCGATTAGATGGGGTGACATAGACAAATTTGTAGAACTTGTTAGAAGAATATCATTCAGAGAAGGAGAAGTTGGGAATGCTTTAGCTGAAGGTGGTGCGAGAGCTGCTCAGATATTCGGTGACCCAGATATCTCTATGTCTGTTAAAGGTATGAGTATTCCCGCATATGATCCTAGAGGTCTAAAAGGATTCGTCGTCGCTTACAGCATCTCACCACGTGGTGCATGCCATCTAAGAGCATACACACCTGCATCAGAGATCTTAGGGATACCATATAAGACAGACCCGCTGGCTACCGAGGGTAAAGTAGATCTAGTAATGCTCTTGGAGAGGCTATTCGCATTCACTGATAGTCTAGACATGTGCAAATTCAGTACATTTGCCTTAGGACCTGAAGATTATGCAGCACTCTTATCAACATTCACTGGATGGGAGATAACATCCGATGATGTTCTAAATATTGGTGAGAGAATCTTAACGCAAGAGAGATACTTTAATCAACTTCATGGAATTTCTAGGAAAGATGATAGACTTCCGAAGAGGTTTATGGAGGTGCCCTCACCTAGTGGACCATCTAAAGGACATGTAATAGATGAAGCAACTTTCAATAAGTTAATAGATGAATACTATAGAAAACATGGATGGAATTCAGATGGAACGGTACCTCAAGAACGTCTCAAACAGTTAGGAATAATTTAACCTCCTCTCCTTTTTTATATTATTCTTTATCAAGTATTCTATTATAAGTCTCTCGAACATGTAGGACAGCTTGGAGACTTGGCGATAGAAATCAGTGTAAACTCTAAGTCTATTCCATTGAATATCAAGATCTTTCCAATAAGTAGAGTTCCAACATCAGTCAATAATTTTATTGTCTCAAGTGCTTCGAGAGAACCTATAACTCCTGGAACTGGACCGATGATAGGTGTTACATCTTGAAGAGGTGGAGGCTCAGGTACGAGGCATCTTAAACATGGTCCCTCTCCCGGGATTATCGTCATCAATCTTCCTTCAAAAGAGTGGACAGCTCCATGGATGAACGGTTTCTTCAACTTTACACATCTATCATTGATTAAGAGTCTTGTCTCAAAGTTGTCTAAACCATCGACTACTACATCTACATCTCTTATTAGCTCATCAACATTGGCTGGGGTGATCTTTGTTGATACAGGTTCTACCATTATGTCTGAGTTCAGTGATCTTAACCTCTCTGCAGCTGCTTCAACCTTAATTCTTCCTAGATCTCTCTCAGAGTAAGGTATTTGGCGGTTTAGGTTACTAAGTTCTAGTAAACCATCATCTACTAGTCTGATGTATCCTACACCTCCTAATGCTAAATATGTCGCTACAACTCCTCCTAGTCCACCGACACCTACAATGAGTACTCTAGATTTCTTAAGTTTACTCTGTCCTTCAACACCTATCTCGGGAATCCTAATCTGCCTATCGTATCTCTCCAATTCTCTCTTACTAAGACTATTCGTAGACAAACCATTATAAATCAAAATACTACTTCAATTTAAGATATATTATTCAAGGTTGAGGAGATACGGTTATCCTCCGGCTACCGGAGGGATTAAGGCTATCTCATCTCCATCTTTGATGGTTGTAGATAATCCATTTAGAAAATCGATATCTCTTCCATTCACAAATATCTTTATAGTTTTTTTAAGTAGACCGTTATTATCTAATACTTCTCTAGTAAATCTTTCGCCATAGCGTTGTGATAATAGTTCTATTAGAGATTTGATGTTTGTTCCTTCTGATACCTCGATGTTTATTCTACCTGTTTCTCCTAAGGCTTCTCTAATAGTTGCAAAGGCTTTAACAACAACTTTAACCATTTTACCTCACTCAGAGCATATCGTGCAATTATCTATATTGATGAGAGGCTCGACGTTCTTGTGGAGTTCGCATAAGATACCTTTCCTCCTTAAATCTACCAACATTAGATTCAACTTCTTGGTTATCTCTCTCGATTCAGCTTTTCTCATGATCATCTCAACTATCTCATCTACATACTTTAGAACTATCGGGTTGTTCTCCCACTCTATCTTGAAGCCTCTAGTACCTCTAAGATAGTTACTAATAGCTGCTTGAGTTACACCAACAGCTTCTGCAGCTTTTTCTTGGGTATAGCCTTTTTCAAGTATGAGCTTCTTAGCTATAAAGGCTCTTAATGCTGGGAGAACGTATTTAGCTTCTATCTCTGAGGGGAGCTGCATTTCAATAAGAATAATTACACAGTTTTATATAAGATATTCGGTATAAGTTAAACTTTAGTATTTTATTAAGATTAAATTTTAACTATCTCTAAATCGAGTTTCTCGAGGTTCTCGATTAAGTATCTCCTATTCTCAGAAGATATACCTTTCCAATCTATTAAAGCAATCCTAGGCTTCTCAACAGTCTTCTCTACAGCTTGTCTCACCATCTCTCCATCTACCGGTAGAGCATATTTTGGGCACATATGCCCTATTAGATAGATATCATTAGCTACCAATCTTGTGAAAGCTGGTGCATAGTGTCCTCCACCAAACCCTATGGCCGCTTTACTATCAAAGAAGTCTACCTGAGCTGTAGCTATAGATGCAGATGCAACAACCTCTAGTTCTTTTCTATCTATCTGACCTTCCCCTCCACCGACTTCTATAAAAATTGATGGAACATCTGTGAATGGACCATGATGTGTAACTTCGAGTCTAACATCCCATCCAGTGATTCTTAATCTATCTACTTCATCTATCAAGGTCTGGAGAGACTTCTTCAACATGCTAGCACTTGTCATAGAGAGGGTTCTAGGTAATCCACCGTAAAGTGCTTCTCGACCCCAGTTTCCTACTGGATGTGTTAAGAAGGCTTGGATACCTCTTTCAGACTTGTGGGAAGATGGGAAGATCAATAGATCTGCATTAAGTTTCTCTCCAATCTTCTCAGCATAGATATGTTTCTGTTCTATAAATTTTAGCTCAATATCATCTCTAATACAAGTTGAATCATCTAATTCTTTAAATCCAAAAGACTCTATTAAGATCTCTGCAATCTTCATAGATACTGGGTCTGCTTTAGAAATAGCGATAACTCTCTTCATCTAGAATATTTATGCACCTCGATATAATAAATAATTCTTTAAGGAAACATGGATAAGTTTAAGCTAAAGTAAGATACATTATCGTAGAGAGCTACTAGACTGGGTAAAGATGTCTTCGATGAAGATGATTAATTATAAGTGGATCGATAAACCAGTCTTATGTCAACCTATAGTGTTGAAGATTCTAGAAGCTTTAAAGAATAAGTATAGTGAAGTGAAGGTCTCGCTCAATCTAGGTTTAACAGAAGAGGTATGCAAGATAGTTGGAGATAGCGTAGTAATTAGAGATTCGATAATAGAGTTAGAGAAGTTGGAAGAGATAGTGAGTAGAAGTAGAGATATATACTATGTTCAAGAAGGAGAACTTATCCCAGTCAGTATTATTGGAGAACATTTCTATAAGCTTGTTTTAGTTAAGTGGGGTCATCCACCAACACTAGAGATAGATGGAATCCATATGCATAGAGTGAAAGACTTTACTCCAGATGTGGATACAAAGATGAAGTTATCGTTAATTAGAGATCTGAAATGTTGTAAAGTACTAGATACGTGTACTGGACTAGGTTATACAGCTATAGAATCTATTAAGAGAGGTGCTTGCCAAGTAATCACATTCGAGATAGATGAGAACGTTCTCAAGATAGCTCATCTAAACCCTTGGTCTAGATGGCTTGAAGATAGTAGGATAAAGATCTTTCATGGAGATGTCTCTAAAAGTGTAGAAGAATATAGAGAATACTTTGATATAGTTATACACGATCCTCCAAGAATATCGTTAGCTGGAGAACTGTACGGTCTCCAATTCTACCAGAAATTGGCCAAGACATTGAAAACAGGTGGTCGGATAGTTCACTACGTTGGACAACCAGGAATACTTAGTGGAAAGAAGATATGGAAAGGGGTGATGGAGAGGATGAGGATGGCTGGATTTGATGTAAAATATGATCAAGCTTCACGATGCGTCTATGGATGGAAAAGATAAGACTTTAAACTCTCTCCATCAAGATTGATAAGTCTTAAAAGATAAATTCTTCACATTTTCTTCATTAAGAAGAAGTCAATAAGATATTTGGCCAATGATTTTCTACATACGTATTAGAAAGAATAGGATGAATCGGTATCGTAGCTAGGAAATACAATAGAAGTTTATTAGATAGTTAAGAAAGAACTTTCTTTCAATCAAGTAATTATTTCAATAAAGGAATGTTAAAAATAAATTTAAATTATAATTTTCTTTTCTATTCTTTTCCAAGGAGAAGAGAAGCGATATGAAGCGTGGAATACTGTTAGTAGTACTTCTAGCACTATTAATAACAGTAGCGATAGCCTATGCTGTAGAAATCTCAGTCTCCGCTGTGAACCAGCTTGGAGCCACTCCTCAAGTCGAGGTTTCATGTCCAGCTAGTGAGTGCACGATCTCGAGAGTAAGTTGGATATTAACAACCTCTCTTCCATATAATGTTGATAAAGTTCGAGTACATTGGAAACCTGCTGATACCAGTAAAACCTACAATGTATGTGTAGAGCTCTATCAGTCCACTAGCGGCAACCCTATTTCATCTGGTTGTCAATCGGCTTCAGGAAGCTTTACCTACACAGAAGTGGATGTTACGAATGTAGACCCAAGACAAGTCTATTATGTCAGAATAGTGATCGTTGAAACAACATCCTAGTGATAGTTTATGAAACTTGTCTATAAACCAACTTCCTCTCTTATTTTTTATCTTTCAATCATAATATTCTTAATCTTCTTTTACATAACAGTATACGAAGCTTACTCTGTATACATTTCTCTTCAAGAATCCTCGATCCAATCTTTACCCATGAGAACATCTATACAATACTCCTTCTCAAAACAGCGTAATCCACCAGCTTGGGCAGAAGTAAGGGGAGCAACTCTCATCACATCTGGAGCAACTGTAACCTCAGCTACAGTTGCATGGTATAGGGAAACCCCATCTCCACATGGATTCTATTTTACTGTCACGGTTACGCTTAGAGATGAGTATGGAAATCCAATATCTTCAGGTTCAGCAACATATTGTTATTCAGGATATGGTGAAGTAATAAGCAGTATAAATCTAAGCTCAGACGTCAGTATAGATAAGATAGCTAGAGTTGAGGCTTCAATAAGTATAGGAAGCAGGTGTTGAGGATATGAAAACGATTACTTTAATTATGGTGATTATTATTTTATTGATAGCCGTTGCATACTCTACAGTTATAACGGTTACAGAGTTAGCAGAGTTAGGTGGAACAGGTGCCGTGAGAGTTAGTAAATATAATATTAGAGTTACTGCTGTATCTTTAGAGGTCTCAGGTAATAATTTCAATAATCAGATTAATTCGATCATCATTAGCGTAGCTTCTTCCCATCCAGGATACTATAATGTTTACGCTACTGTTACTAGTGGTACATGCTCAGCATCTGCTTCATGGTTAAATGTATATCTCTCATCTACACCAACATCTCTTAGCTCCAGCCTATCACCTAGATGTAGTTATACTACTTCTGGAGCGAGTGTTGAAGTCCGAGGTGTTGCGG
>JANXDW010000029.1 GCA_025058515.1 Aigarchaeota archaeon | reverse complement strand
AAGGGTCAGAGAGGTGTAAGGCCACCTTCTTCCGAGTTTATAGGTTTACCGTATTGATGGAGGCTTTCTGAATACTATGGCCACTACGCTTAATATACCTCCAATATTTTTTTATTTCTTGATGTATTATGTGGGTTGAGTATGTGGTTAGGTTGAGGTTCAGTGGAGAAGGATTCTACCTTGATAGGTTGAGTAGATGGTATGTTGAGGATAAGGTTAAGAGGAGGCTTGGAGGCCGATACATAGATATACTCGTATCTGAGAAGGGTTGGGGGGATGTTGTAAACATACCTTTAAGGAATAAGGATGTAGAGATGTGGATAGTGGAGAAGGATGATAAGATAACTGTAAGGATAGTAGAGGAGGAGAAGGTTGAGGATATCACCGTCTGGGAGAAGACCTAGATATAGGTGGAGAGTGTTTCTTTCACCACTGCTGGTTGTCAAGGTATTCGATTAGGCTATGATATTCATCTTCTCCATTATATTCTTCCTCTGATTCTATGTATTCTTCTTCGAGATCAAGGAGTTCTTCTCCCACTCTTTTTATAGTGCTACTGGTCTTCTCTGAGATGGTTGTTGCTTGTAGTAGTGTCTCTCCAGAGACTATGGGGGTTGCTATAGGGGTTCTGGTTGTTCTGATGGTTCTGAAGCTGAAGCTTGTGAGAAGCGTTCTTCTAAACCTCTGAAATGTTTTTCTATAGGTCTGAAGCCTCTGAATTGTTTTTCTATAGGTCTGAAGTATTTTCCTAAGTCTTCCTCTATAGTTTTTCTATAATTGTCATATCTTTTCCTATAGTTTTTAAGGGTTTTTTCAAGTTTGCGAAATGTCTTCATCCTTTCTAATTCTTCCAGATATTTTTCTAAGTCTTGAACGTCTTCTCCTAGGCATGCACCATATATTTTATTTTGTTGTTGTGGGATTTTAATGATTATGGGGTATTATGTTTAAGGATGTATCTTATATAGAGAAGGTTTAACTATAAACCACGCCTACAAGAGGAAAGATATCAGTGTTCATATCTAAACTATTTAAGAAGAGAAAAGAAAAATAATTATCTAGATTATTTGATGATTAGAGAAGACCGAGCTACATTATAATGAGTTTCGATCACTTATGAAAAGATCGATATTATTACTTAGAATTAGGTAAATCCTTAAATAATAAATTGAAAACATATAGTTATAAGGTTATGGTTAGTTTTTATATTGATCACATTTTATGCCGAAAGTATTGTTTGAAGAAGAGGTGATGTAGGATGTCGTATATCGGTACTGTATCTGCGATAAAGTTTGGAATACTATCCCCAGACATGATAAGAGAGATGAGTGTTGCAGAGATACAGAATCCTGATACATACGATGAAGATGGATTACCTGTTCCAGGAGGAGTTATGGACCCAAGACTTGGAACGCTTGAGCCAGGTCAAAGATGCAAGACTTGTGGAAATACTTATCTTAACTGTCCTGGACATTTCGGTCACATAGAGCTACCGGTTCCAGTAATACATGTAGGGTTCGCTAAACATATATTGAATCTTCTGAAGGCAACTTGTAGAAGTTGTGGAAGACTTCTCCTATCGGATGAAGATATCATAAGCTTCAAGGCTAAGATAGAAGAGATGAAGAAGGCTGGTAAGATTAGTAGAGAGCTGTATTATAGGATACTTCAGAAAGCCATGTCAACGACTACATGCCCCCACTGTGATGAGCATCAACTTAAGATAGAGCTGGAGAAGCCTACGACATTCATAGAGATCACTAATGAAGGTCCTAGAAGACTTACACCTCATGCAGTGAGAGCTAGGCTTGAGAGAATTCCTGATGAAGATTTAGAGCTACTGGATGTAGATCCAAAGGTTGCTAGACCTGAATGGATGGTTTTAACAGTATTGCCAGTTCCACCTGTCTATGTTAGACCTAGTATAACTCTTGAATCTGGATTTAGAAGTGAAGACGACTTAACCCATAAGCTTGTAGATATTCTGAGAGTAGCCCAGAGGCTTAGAGAGAATATCAATGCTGGTTCACCATCACCTGTTATAGCTGAGCTCGCAGACCTCCTCCAATACCATGTAACAACCTACCTGAATAATGAAGTGCCGGGAGTAGCTCCTGCAACACATAGAAGTGGTAGACCATTAAAGACTCTAGCTCAACGTTTGAAAGGAAAAGAAGGAAGGTTTAGGCTGAACCTTAGTGGTAAGAGAGTAGACTTCTCTGCAAGGACCGTTATATCTCCAGATCCAAACATAGGTATAGATGAGGTTGGAGTACCGTTAGATATCGCTATGCAGTTAACAGTTCCTGAGAGAGTAGTAGAATGGAATATTGAAAGGCTTAGACAATACGTTAAGAATGGTCCAGACAAGTATCCAGGAGCTAAGTACATTATAAGAACAGATGGTAAGAGGATTAGGTTAAAGTTTGCACAAGACTTAGAAGAAGTAGCAAATACGTTAGAGCCGGGCTTCATAGTTGAGAGACACTTGATAGATGGAGATATAGTTCTCTTTAACCGTCAACCAAGTCTTCACAGAATGTCTATCATGGCCCACAGAGTTAAAGTCTTACCATACAAAACATTTCGGTTAAACCTCTGTGTTTGCACTCCATACAACGCTGACTTCGATGGAGATGAGATGAATCTACATGTTCCTCAAAGTGAGGAAGCTCAGACAGAAGCAAAACTACTACTTATAGTTCAGAACAATATACTATCTCCAAGATACGGTGCACCGATAATAGGAGCTATAAGAGATTTCATAACCGCTCTATACTTATTAACAAAGCCAGATACATATCTTACAAAGAAGGAACTATTCTACATCCTATCTCAGATCAGGTATTTAGGTGAGCTACCTGAACCAGAGATAAGAGACCCTGAACCAAAATGGAGTGGAAGACAGGTATTTAGCCTCTTACTACCTAAAGGATTTAACCATCGGTTTAAAGCATCTTTCTCTCCTGATACCGAAGTAGTGATAGAAGATGGAAAACTAGTTAAAGGTGTAATAGATAAGAACGCTGTAGGTGTTGAAAAAGCTAATAGTATTCTCCATAGAGTAGCTATGGAGTATGGTTCAGAAGCAGTTAAAGAGCTTATCAACAACGTCGTCAAGATAGCTAACACCTACTTAAACTTGAGAGGATTCAGCTTTGGAATAGATGACTTATACGTTCCAAGAGAAGTTTACCAAGAAATAGAGAACATATTCAAGAAGATGGATGAAGCGTTCATCACGCTTAAATCAGAGTACGAGAAAGGAAAGATAGAGGTAAAACCTGGAGAGACTCTTGAACAAGCATTTGAATCAAATATTCTATCAATACTTGCAGATGCGAGAAATGCTGCTGGAAAAGTAGTTAGGAAGCACATCTCTCCTGAGAGTAGTGCAGTTATAATGACTAGAACCGGAGCTAGAGGCTCGCTACTAAATATTGATCAGATGGTTGCAGTAGTAGGTCAGCAAGCAGTAAGGAGAGAGAGGATAAAGAGAGGGTTTACAAATAGGGTGCTCACCTTCTTTAAGCCAGGAGACCTCTCACCAAAAGCTAGAGGATTCGTCTACAATTCTTTCCTAAAAGGACTAGACCCGATAGAGTTCTTCTTCCACATGGCTGGTGGAAGAGATGGGCTGGTAGATACAGCGGTTAGAACTCAGCAGAGTGGATATATGCAGCGTAGGCTCATCAACGCATTAGAATCTCTCTACGTAGAGTACGATGGAACAGTAAGAATGATGGATAGCAAGAAGATCGTGCAGTTCCTCTATGGTGAAGATGGAATAGACCCATCTAAAAGCTATCATGGTGAAGCAGTAAACCTAGATATAATAATGAATAGACTTGGACTAAAACCAGGGGTTGGACAACCTCTTGCAGTTGAAGATATTAACAAGCTATTATCGAGATATGAGAAGAAGCTGCCTAAACTTCTCGTAGAGAGGATTGGAAAGAAGATCGTTGAAGAGAAGTTTAGATTGGAAGATGCGGAAAAGTTTGTTAACGAAGTTTACAGAGAGTACTTAAAGAATAGAGTTGAACCTGGAGAGGCTGTAGGGATAGTGACAGCTCAATCTATAGGTGAGCCCAGTACTCAGCTAACTCTTAGAACATTCCACTTTGCAGGAGTTAGAGAGCAGAGTATCCTTCTAGGGCTTCCGAGATTGATAGAGATAGTTGATGCTAGAAAGACACCGTCAACTCCTATAATGAGGATACCGCTCAAACCAGAATATGCTCAGAATAAGTCTAAAGCACAAAAAGTATTAAGACAGATACAGCCTACATACTTTGAAGATATAGTCTCTAAGGTAAGCTATAACTTGAAGAAGAACGCTATAATCCTACAGCTAGATGAAGAAGCTATGAAGATGCATGGAGTTAGAGCACAAGATATTGAGGAAGCTTTAGAAGCAAAGTATGGATATGAATTAAAGAAAGACCAGCTAACAATATATGCTCCAGAAGAGAGCGTACTAGACTTGGAGAAGCTTAAAGAGAAGATACTATCTTCAAGAGTTAAAGGTGTTCGAAGAATAACTAAAGCGATGTTAAAGTATGAGAATGGAGAATATGTAATTCTCACTGAAGGCTCTAATCTAAGAGAAGTAATGAGTATACCTGAGGTAGATCATAGAAGAGTGTGGAGCAATAATATTCATGAGATAGCTGAAGTCTTAGGGATAGAGGCGGCTAGAGAAGCAATCGTCAGAGAGATGAAGCACGTCTTAGATGAGCAAGGTCTCGATGTAGATATAAGGCATCTCTTATTATTGGCAGATGTTATGATGCTCAACGGGTCGGTGAAACAAGTAGGTAGACATGGAGTTGTTAGGCTGAAGAGTAGCCCGCTTGCAAGAGCATCTTTCGAGATAAGTGTCCAGACACTACTAGATGCAGCTGTACGAGGAGAAGTAGATACTTTAAGAGGAAACGTAGAACGTATCTTAATAGGTAAAGAGATACTGATAGGCACAGGGCAGGTCACGTTACTAATGAAGCATCCAGGATTAGTCAGTAAATCTACTGGAGAAACTCAAGCAGATAATCAAAACTTGGAAAAATAATATTACCAGGTTAAATAACGTTAAAGATTAAAGCTGTTCTTATAACGTTGGTGGAGATGAGGGTGTTCGAAGTCTCTCCGTTAAATATTTATCCTACCCTCCATCAAGTGGATACGAGAGGTTCCAGTGATGTTGAAGGAAGGTTCGTTAGAAGTTGAGTCTAAAGATCTTAAGAGGCATCTTGAAGTAATTAACCGAACTGGTAAGATAATCTTCGGGTTTAGGCAGAGCAAGATCTCCATATTGAACAAAAAGTCTAAGCTAGTCATCTTCGCGAAGAACTGTCCACCAAGCTTGGAGAGAGAGTTAAAGATAGCATGTAATATTTCTGGAACTCCTTATCTTAAGGTGGATGTTACAAGTAGAGAGCTAGGATTTATGGCGGGAAAACCATTCTCATCATCAGTCATCTCGATAATCGACTTCGGGTCATCAACTCTCCTCGAAGAGCTTACGCAGACTCAAGAACAAGTCTAAGAAGCTAATCTATATACAATCCCTAAAGTGAATAAAAAAGTAGCTGGATAAAGACGTGAAAATGTTATTAGTAAAGGCTTAAAACCAGCTTTAAGAAATTTTTCGGAAGAGAGATGGAATACAATAAACTAGGTAAAACAGATTTAAGAATTTCTAGAATAGGGCTTGGGGCTTGGCAGTTTAGTTATGATTGGGGTTTAACAGAGTATAGAGAGGCTAAGAATATTGTTAGCAGAGCTTTAGAGCTAGGTATAAACTTCTTCGACACGGCCATGGTTTATGGAGTAGGCTTAAGTGAGAATATCCTGGGAAAAGCACTTAGAGAGATAGGTATTAAAAGAGATGAAGTAGTAGTCTCTACAAAGATCCCTGGAGACTTCTTAAATCCTCAGGATATCTATAAGTCTGTTCAGAAATCTCTCCAGATACTCGGTTTAAGGTATATCGATATACTCTTGGCCCATTGGCCTCCATGTTGGCATAATTTTCCAACTTATAAGTATGCAAGAGCACTTGAGAAGCTTGTCAAGATAGGTTACGTAAACTATTTGGGTTTAAGTAATTTTCCCATAGAGCTTGTGGAAAGCTTTAGGAATAGTTTAGCATCAAGCGATGTCGAGGTTCTCCAGATAAGATACAATCTAGTAGAGAGGGGGGCTGAAGAAGAATTGATACCCTATGCAGAGGCTTACAAGATCACAGTACAAGCTTGGAGTCCAATAGCTAAAGGAGCATTAACAGGAAAATACACATTAGAGAATCTTCCAAGATTTGATGATGTTAGATCTAGAGACCCGATATTCGATCTAGAAAACTTCTCTAAGATATGGCCTATCGTTGAAAAGTTAAGAGAGATCGGTGAGAAGTATGGTAAGAAGCCTGTCCAAGTAGCATTAAACTGGTTGATTATGTCTAGTCCAGTGGTAGTACCTATACCAGGTGCAAAGAACATTCAACAAGTTGAAGAGTTTGCAGAATCTACAGAGTGGAGGATGAATTTTGATGATTGGCGTCTACTAGAAGAACTAAGCAGTAGAGTGAACGTTCAATACTCGTTCTCATACTTAAAGTATAAAGAGTTCTAGACTCGCTAAAGCTTAAACATCCTAGACAGTCTTAAAATGACGCCGACCATACATATACTTCTAGACAGTCCAATAGTATTCAAGTAAATGATTATAAATTAACGTAAACGATCTTTTGGGGATGGTATTAGAGCCTCCGAGAGGTATGGATGATCTTCTTCCAGAAGAGTTCTCTCTAAAACAGAAGATAGTGGATATCATAAGAGAAGTTTACAAGAAGTATGGATACCTCGAGGTTGAGACGCCTACAGTAGAATACTATGAACTCTTCGAAGCTAAATCTGGAGAAGAGATTAGAGAGAGAATGTTCGATTTCTACGATAAGGCTGGGAGAAGATGTGTTCTAAGACCTGAAGTAACTGCATCTATAGCTAGGCTTGTATCTACAAGATTGAAGGCCGTGGCCCCTCCCTTGAGACTCGGCTACATAGCGGACTGCTATAGGTACGATGAACCTCAATGGGGTAGAAGAAGAAGATTCTGGCATGGTGGGTTCGAGCTCTTCGGAAGCAGTAGCCCACTATCAGATGCAGAGATACTACAAGTAAGCTATGAAGTATTCCAGAAGATAGGCTTAGAAGAACAATTCTTCAAGATAGGTCATGTAGGAATATTCAGAAACATCTTAGAATCCAGTAAGGTTAACGAGAAGATACAAGATAAGATCTTAACAAGCATAGATAGAAAGAGGTTTGATGAAGCGTACAAGTTGATGGAGGAAGCTGATGTAGATGTTGAAGTACTCAAGTCTATAAGAGAGTTGACAGAATCTCCGCCAGTAGTCTATAGAGTTGGAGAAGTGGATAGAACATCTATCAAGAAGATTGAAGATGTACTCTCACCTTGGAGTGATGCAGTAAGATCTTTTGAGAACTTATTAGAGATAGTGGAACTAGCTATTATTAGTGGTGTGAAGTCGGATGTTTACATCATACCAGGCATGGCTAGAGGGTTAGAATACTATACAGGCTTCATATTTGAGCAAGGTTTACCAAGTGCAGATATATCGTTCAATGGAGGAGGGAGATACGATAGACTCGTCGAATTATTTGGTGGAAAGCCTACGCCAGCAGTAGGATGTGCTATAGGAATATCCAGAATACTACAGTACCTAATAGAGAAGAAGAATACTAAAATCATTCTAGAGAGACCTAAAGTCCTCCTCACCCCTATACCTGATGTTGACAGAAGATATGTGGCCAATGTAATAAGAGTTCTTAGATCTTCAAGTATATCGTTCGAGGTAGATGTCTTGGAGAGGAGGATAACATCAGCCATAGAATATGCGTTAAAGAATGGGTTCAGGTTTCTAATCATCGTGGGTAAATCTGAAGAAGAGTCGAGAGAGATAAGTGTAAGAGATTTAGAGAGGATGGTTCAAGTAAGGTATAGTTTAAATGAAGTCGATAAGGTTAAGAAGATGATAGAAGAAGTGGGATGAATTGACCTATTTAGACCTGTTTACTCATCTAGAAGCCTTGGCGGTATTGACAGTGATATTCATATTATCTCTAAGATTCAGGTTCGTTGATATAGGAGGTATAATAACATCATCAATAGTCGGATACTTGATATACGTCTTTGGTGGAAGAGAATATTTTCTAGCATTGCTTACATTCTACCTAATCTCAGTAGTCTTCACAAAGATTAGAGTGAGGAGAGTGAAAAATTTACAGAATAAGGAAGATGGGGTAAGAGGTTGGAGAAATGTTATAGCAAATGGTGGTGTAGCAACCGTTGCCGCAGTCATGGCAGGTCTATCTACTCATGAAGAACTATTCTTTGCAGTATATCTAGGAGCTATCTCATCTGCATTTGCAGATACTCTCGCAACAGAGATCGGTCTACTATATCCTAAGATGCCTAGGCTTATAACAAACATGAAAGAGGTTAAGCCTGGAACACCTGGAGCCGTAACCCCTCTAGGCTATCTAGGAGGACTCGCTGGATTGACAATACTAACTCTTTTAACTTCACTAGTACAGAAGAGGCTACCAGTTAATGAAGTCGCAGTCACAGTCTATTCTTCTGGTTTAGTAGGGATGACTATCGATAGTCTTCTAGGTGCAAGCATTCAAGCTAAATATAGATGTACAGTATGTGGAAAACTTACAGAATCTCCACATCATTGTGGAAAATCTGCAGAACATCTTAAAGGATTCAAGCTTATAGATACACACACAGTAAACTTCATAGCAACACTAGTCGGTGCAACAGTAGCGTTAACAATACTAAGATACATCTCATATTAATCGAGTCTTACTGAAAGACTAGGTCGTATCTAGTAATTTGTCTCTGAACTTTTCTAGAATAATCTCTTGAGTATATTATTCACAGTAGATCGAATATAGATAGTTAGAGATATCGTCTACGTTGGTATCAACAGCTTTAACTCTAGATAGGTTTGCATAACATATTGGGCACATTACTACGATATTCTTACATGATGTAGATAGCTCATCCATCCTCATTAGGGCCACACTTCTAGACAAGGTCGGCGATATAGATTCAATTGGACCTCCACAACAGAATGTCAACTCTCTAACTCTATTAGCTTCAATTATATTGATGCCACCACTTCTTAAAAGCTTACGAGGTTCTTCAACAATCTTAAGATACCTTGCATAATAGCATGGGTCATGTATAGTGACATCCTTTCTTATTATTCTATAAGGTGTTAAATCAGAGCTTGAAAGTACTTCTAAATAGTTCTTAACCTTTAAACTGTATCTAGGTAAGACTTCTCTATAAACTTCTTTCATAATATATGTTGTATGAGGATCTACTGTGATCAAGGTTTCTACACCTAGGTCTTTCAACCTATCATACACCTTCTCAGCATGCTCTCTAAAGTAATTGTCTAACCCCATATCGTATAGTAGAGCTCCTGAATACATATCGTCTTCATATAGGTAGCCGAATCTAGTATCTGTCTTCTTTAAAAGAGCAACGATTCTTCTCAGCACCTCGTACTGTCTCTCTATCTCTCCTCTCGGAGTTCTCACCAATAACCTATCTGCTATACCTGATAACTTTGCACCAAAACTCATTAAGAGCGAGCTCAGCTTACTCTTCTCTATAGACTCTAGACGACCTACAATAGAAGTTATGTAAGGGACTAATTGGTAAAGAGTACCTGTGAATAGTATTGTCTCAGAATTTTTCTTTAAACCTAACCCCTCAGCCCATTTAAAAACAACCCTTCGTGAGACCGGTATAGGCATACCCACTCTTATAACATTCTCCACAATTATTCTCAAGATCTCTTTTATCGGGGGAGCCACATATCAACACCTCACATGTTCCAGTCATGAAGTTTAATAAGAATTTAGATTGAAGATTATTTTGCAATAAAACATGGTCTAAACTCTCTGGATATTAAATAGTATCTAAAAGATCTTATGTATTCACTAATCTTAATCCCTGCGGGGCACTGGGTATTGCAAGCTCCACATACTAGACAGTTAAAGATTGATCTTAATCCTAGATCAGTCCATACACCATCCTTGATAGCGAATATGATGATGTTTACTCTTCCTCTAGGACCGTACAATCTAGATTCTTCAGCTTTAAGTGTAGGGCAGACCCATTCACAGAATCCGCAGAATGAACATTTTAAAAGCTCTCTCATAAAGACTTCTTCAGAGATTCTCTCCCCGAACATATCGATCACCTAGAACATCTTACCAGGGTTTAGGATACCTTTCGGGTCGAAGATCTTCTTAACCTCCTTCATAACCTCCAAGCTTTTTAAACTCTTCTTAAATTCAAACTCTTCAACAAGCCTCTCTTTCTTCTTGATTCCAACTCCATGCTCTGAGCTAAATGTTCCACCAAGCTCAGTTCCTATCCTCCTAATCTCCTTGATCATTTCATAGAAGGTTTTGAGCTTATCTCTATCGGTCTCTTCAACCCATACGATAGGATGTATATTTCCATCACCTACGTGACCGCCGATCACCATAGGTATTCCAAAACTAGCTTCTAAGCTTCTCAATCTATTTACTGCTTCTATAAGCTTTGAAGGTGGAACAGAGATATCTTCCATCTCTACAAACATCTTACTTCTAGGATCTCTACGAGATTCATGTGCTATTTTCATCGCTAGAGGGTAGAGGGCTCTCCTAATATCGAGGAGCCCCATCTTCTCAGCCTCTTCTTGACTTCTAGCCTTGTACAATTGGACGACATTATGAGATCTATACAAGCTCTCTAAAGTTGATAGAACTCTTTCTGAAGCTTCTCTTGCAACAGCAATACTGGTTAGTAGGTAGTGACCTTCACCTTTTATCTTTAAGTTCATCGTCCTACATGCAGACTCTACAGTCTTATCATCTATGAACTCCATTACGAATAACTCGATACCCTTCGTCTTAACATCTATAACGGTTTCCATCAAGTCTCTCATATCCTGAAAGAAGCCTCCTATCGTAACGATGTTCTCAGGTATTGGCGTTATCCTTAAGGTTGCACTAGTAGTTATTGCTAGAGTGCCCTCGCTACCAACGATTAATCTAACGAGATCGTAACCACCTCTATACTTCATCGTCTTAGACCCTACTCTTAGGATCGTCCCATGCTCATCAGGTATAACCAGCTCGAGCTCTAATACCCAGTTCTTAACTGTACCATACCTTGCACCCATCATCCCTCCACTATCATTATTGATAGCTCCTCCTACAGATGCAGACTTGACTGACGCTGGGTCTACTGGAAACATGTAACCATATTTTGCTAAAAGCTGATTTAGCTCAAATAATCTTATTCCAGGCTCAGTTATTACGTATGAATCTAAAATGCTGACTTCTTTAACTTTGTTCATCTTCTCAAATGATAGCACGATACCATCTGAGTATGGTGTAGAAGAGCCTACTAACTCGCTTGCAGAACCTTGTGGATATATCTTTATGTCATTCTTATAACAGTATCTTACAATATTAGAAACCTCTTCACTCGATCTTGGAAAGACTACAGCGATCGCTGAACCATCTATATTAGAAGCAGACCTGGTATAAAGTTTGAGTATTAACTCATCATCTTCTATGTTACCGCTTCCAACAATCTTCCGTAAATCTCTAACAACATCGTTCTTATTCATTCCACCTTATCAGATAACTAACTCGGCCTCCCATTTTTAAACCTTATACCTATTACCCACTTTAATTAAAACGCTTATGAGTACATCGAATATTCTAATAAAATTATAAAAACTAAAAGTTCATGCAAACTGCAGTAGAATATGAGCTAGCTGAGAAGTTGCCTAAGGAAATTTGATATTTTAGATCCTTTTGAACGTAATCATCATGATAATCTGAATAGTGATCTTCAGATTCTCGGTAACTAAGACTCTAGGACTCTGGTAACAATCTGAACATCGCCCTCTACATTATTGATAACCGTAGAAATAAACTACACAACCTTTAGTTATGCTATTCATGAAGTGAGATAAAATCAACATAGGGAAAATAATAATTAACTTAAGTACAATATACTCAGATGCCATAAACCTTATGAAGAAATAAACTTCTCTGAAAAATAGAGAGCTTAAAATATACAGTGAATATGAAAATCTAAATATAATCTCTCAGCTAGAATTATAGTGAAGATAATGTGGGCCCGTGGCCTAGTACGGATATGGCGCCGGCCTCCTATACTATTCTCGAGAAAGCCGGGGGTCGTGGGTTCAAGTCCCACCGGGCCCGCATCATCTAATGTAATCTCGATCAACGATTAATCACATCATTGAAACTTATTTACTCATAGAAGGTCTTGAAGTTTCTCTACATAATCTTAGAAAAATACGTTCTTCCAGATAAATGTAAGTAAAGACTAGAAATCTTATGTAGAGTGAGCTACATGAAATCTTATCTCTTTATAGTTGCTTACATCCTCCGAAGACTACAGGCATTATCGCAACCTCATCTCCAGGCTTAATCTTTATATCTCTAATATCGCTAAACCTATAGATGGTTAAACCATTGATTATCAAGATGAAAGTTCCTTTTATGATCCTATCCGATATCTTTTGGATCATGTCCCCCCAATCTTTCAAAGCTTCTTTAAGAACATCGTATAAAGGTGTCTCTGAATCGATATTGTGAACCCTCTCAATAATGTGGTCTGTTACACCGATTATCCTTAACTTAACTAAATTATCTGTCACAGGTTATCTATCTCAATTCTAGCTTATAACTCTTATTAAACACTATGTATGAGATACTGCTGTTTTCAATTTCTCTATAAGTCACCATCATATATTAGTAATCCTTATTTCTAATTTAATATTATTCTTTAGATGTAAAATGAAGACACAATATGATATAGTGGTTATCGGTAGTGGTCCAGCAGGTGTGAAAGCTGCAACAATCATTAAAGAAAATGATAAAGACCGTTCAGTCTTAATAATTACAAAAGACCCGTTTACGTATACTAAGATGGCTCTACATCATGTATTGAAGAAAGAGCTGCCGATCGACTTCTTTAAAATATATCCAGACCTCGATAATTTGAAGATAAGCTTCACACCATCTACTGAAGTTGGTAAAATAGATCTTAAACGAAAGCTCATTAAAGTTAAGTCTCCTCATAAAGATTCAGAGTATACTTTCAACAAGTTAATTCTAGCGGTAGGCAGTAAACCCATCATACCCAATATAGAAGGGATTGATAAGATAGGGGTCTTCACATTCAACGAGCTCAACGATGCAACATCAATAAATAAGTATATTAAAGTAGGAATGAAAGCCATCATCACTGGTGCAGGGTTAGTTGGTCTACTATTATCTGAAGCATTAAGAGCAAGAGGGTTAGATGTAACGTTGATAGATAAGCTGCCTGGAGTTGGGTTGACAATATTTGAAGAAGAGATATCTAGTTATCTAGTAGGTAAACTGATGAGTAGAGGGGTGAAGATAATAACGGAATCGAGTATTGAGAAGCTCGTAGGAGATAGAAAGAATAGAAAGATTGTTAAGAAGGTAGTTATTAATGGGGACCGCTATCTAGCAGATGTAGTCTTCTTCACGCTAGGCGTTAAACCTGAGAATCGTTTAGCGTTAAGAACGGATATAAAGCTAGGTGTTAAGAGAGCTATAAAAACAGATGAGAGGCTTGAGACCTCAATACCAGATGTTTACGCAGTTGGAGATTGTGCAACATCCATAGATTACTTTACCAAAAAAGAAACATATAGACCATTGGGCACGCTCGCCGTCTCCATGGCCGAGATCGCTGGAAAAAACTGTGTAAACATCAGTACATCATATAATGGATTTATCCCAATGCAGTATATCGAAGTATTCAATACATCAATAGTTAAGATTGGTTTGAATACTAAAGAAGCTAAAGAACTTGGTCTAAAGACCAGCAAGAAAATGATTAGATATAAGGTTCCAGGGATAGGGCATCATCCTGTTAGTTTACTAATCTGTCAAGAAAACCGTCAAGAAAATATTATTGGATGGCAAGCTGTGAGCCCATGGTTGGCATCATATAAATCAACAATATTCATCAATGCAATACGAGAGAGAATAGGTTTGAGCGAGTTTCAAGATATGGAAAAAAATATAGAAGTAGTTGGATAGTTATCTTAAGGTCTTATAGGTGCTGAGGGTCCTCTACTTACTCCTGCTGCTTTTAAAGACTTTACGTATTCAACGACTAGCTTATCGACTGCTTTTACAGGCTTCTCAAATCTCAATGCATTGAAAGAACATGCTTCAACACATGCTGGCTTTCCTTCACATAGATCGCATTTCACAACTCTTCCCTGAGCATCAATGCTTATCGCTCCATACGGGCATGCAAACATACATGCCTTACAGTTAATACATGTCTTGTAGTCTATGTAGACTGCTCCAGTTCTTCCATCTCTATGGATTGCGCCAACACCACAAGCTTCTTGACATGGTGCTGGATTACAGTGAAGGCATGTTGCTGGAATAAAGTCTCCTGTCTCCTTCCATGAAAATACTCTTATCCTACTATCTGTTCTATTGAATCTTCCAACTTTTTTGAAACTACATGCTAGAGTACATCTTTCACATCCAGTGCATCTATCCAAATCTATTACTAAGATCTTTTCAGGCATATATGCAAGACTCATCCTCTCACCTCCACGTTACATATCCTAAGACATCATTCATCCCTAGTTCTTTCAACTTCTCAACGGTAGGTCTTCCTTCCTCATCCCATCCACGGATCTTGTAGTAATCTTTCTTCATGTATTCAAAGTCTTCTTCTTTCAAGACTCTACCTGCAGCCGGACCAGTCTTGAGAGGATCTTGATGTATTCTAGGTGGAAGCTTATCATCTTTTGCAGTTACACCGAATCTTACATTTAGCAATCTTATCAAGTTGGTTATCCTCTCTCCCGCAAGCTCAAAATTTCTAACATCCTTGTATTCATTAAACCCGGTTACAGTCCATAGAATATTTGCTAATCTCTGATTATCCCAACAGCAGAAGTCGCATATTCCTATTGCAAACTTAGCAGCATACTGATGTTCTTGCTGAGCGACGACGATAGCTTTATTCTCAGGGCTCCATCGATCTAATTTTATAGGTGTGGCTCCAAGCCAGTAGGCGTTTAAACATTCTGGACCAATAGGCCAAGATCTCAAGTGGCATCCACCTCTATCCGCTATTGAGTATGTTAAACCCATAGCAGGTGAAGCTCTCGGCTCATAAGCTGGGATCTCCAATCCTTTAACGTGAACAGCGAACCTCTCACTATTCTTTCCAATCTTCTGACTTGCAATTCTAGTTCCTTCTGCTAGAATATCTCCCAGCCCTTCCCTGTTCGCAATCTTCTCTATCAATGAGACCAAAGCCTCTGCATTACCAAATCTAAGGTCTAGCCCTCCCGTCTCATCAAGTGTGAGCAATCCTCTTTCAAACAACTCCATAGCCCATGCGACTACAGAGCCAGTTGTAATCGTGTCTAGACCATACTCGTCGCAGAGTTTATTTGCTTTAGCGATCGCATCGAATCTAGATGTTCCAGTATTGGCTCCTATCAAATCTGCAGTCTCATACTCAGGACCCTCTACCAAGGTTCCAGCCCATGGACCATAATCTATCAAGACATAGTTGTGACAACCGATCGGGCAAGAGAAGCATGCACCTCTCTTTATAGAATGTTTTAAGAGAACGTTTGCATCGATACTTGAAGAATGCTCGAATCTCCCATCAGTATAATTTCTAGTAGGTAATGCACCGACTTCTTGAATAGGCCACATCAAGGCTATCGAACCCCATTTGATCCCAAATTGTGCTTCAGGGTTCTCGAATATATCTAGTCTATTCATCTCTTCACAAGCTTTCATGAATTCTTCTGGATATGCGACCTCAACAGATCCTGTACCTCTTACAGCTATAGCCTTAATGTTCTTAGAGCCGAGTACAGCTCCACCCCCACCTCTACCATGCTGTCTACCCTCAGAGTCAACGTTCGCAAATCTTATCAACTTCTCTCCAGCAGGCCCGATCGCCAGTACTTTAACTGAAGGATCTCCAAGCTCTTCTTTAATCGCTTCTCTAGTCTCACTTATCTTCTTGCCCCAGAGATGTTTAGCTTTTCTAATACTAACATAATTGTCGTCAATGTATATGTATGATGGTTCTTGTGCTCTACCTGTAATCATGATGCCATCGAATCCTGCATACTTTAACTCTGCGCCTACAGCACCGCCAGAATGAGAATCTAACCATATATTCGTGAGAGGTGACTTGGTTATTATAGGATATTTGCCAGAAGCTGGAGCATTGGTACCGTTTGCTGGACACGTCCAGACCATGAATATGTTTTCTGGGCTGAGTGGATCGACTTTCGGGTCGATGTAGTCTAATAGGTATCTAGCACCTACACCTTTACCGCCTAGATAGGATCTAGCATAAGCCATATTGAGAGGTTCTGTAAGAACTTTCTCCTTATCGAGGTTCACTATTAGAAATTTGCCACTATATCCACCTATTTTCATACATTAAAACATCTTGGTACCCGAATATATTTTTTAACCATAATGGTAATGGTTATATTGTAAAAGATTACTCTGAGGAGTTCTACGATCTCAAGAGTGATTGTAGATTTATCTAGATAATCAATAAACTTTATCTCTACAACGGTGTTATCACCCTTCACCATCACAAAATATATTCATCATCTCGATAGATCGATGACTTGATAGAAAAGATGAAAGATCTTATTAGGTAGTCTTATTTCTAGATAGAAGGGGGGCTTACTGTGGCCGTTGAAGGTGTTGAGTGGCTCTTCATCGCTTTAATAATTATCATCTTTGTTCTATGGGCTCCTGAGAAGATCCCCAAGATAGCTGAAGCACTAGGTAAGGCTAGAAGAGAGTTTGAGAAAGCTTCTAAAGAACTTTACAATGAGCTTGAGAAAGAAGCAGAAGTGAAATCTCTAAAAGAGGAAAGTGATGAGAAGATTATAGAGATCGCTAAATCTCTTGGGATAGTCACTGAAGGTAAGACGAGAGATGAGATTGTTAAAGAGATTATAGAGAAAGCTACTAGCAGAGAACATCAAGTCAAGCTATAACATATTTTGAAACTGACAAAGAGTTTTTAAACTTCTATAAAATCTCATCTCTAGAAGAGTTTATTAACGTCTTAACCTATCTCTGGATGTGGTCTATCTTGTCGAAGACAAGTAAGAAGATACCTAAAAAAGAAGAGATGCCTAAAATCTCCATCCTTGAACATGAGCTAGTTCCCCCTCACAGAGTCTTAACCCCAGAAGAAGCTAGAGAAGTACTAGAGAGATACGGGATACAGCCACAGCAATTACCATACATACTGGTCTCAGACCCAGTGGTTAGAGAGATAGGAGCTAAGCCAGGAGATATAATAGAGATAAGGAGAAGGTCTCATACAGCTGGAGAAGCAATCTATTATCGACTCGTAGTAACAGAAGAATAACTATCTTCAGTAAACTATTCTTGACCGATGTTCTCAGAGATGGTTTTTAAGAAGATGTAGGAACTGGAGCGGTAATCATTACATACCCTATCCAAGCAGCTACAAAACATGCTCCCATAACTATAACTAGTACAGGTATCTTAACAGCTAGCTCAGGGTCTATTGGTAGAAATCCGAAGAACCATAATAGATAAAATACTCCGAACGCGATCGATAGTATGAGTATTACTCCTCCAACAATCTTCGCAACCCTCATATCTTGAAGATAATAATACATTTACATTTATTTAATAATAATTTATGATGATTCTATGAGGTTGGATGAGTCGGGAGGAGCTCTACGATCTGAGAGGTAAGACTCTCAGAGTATACTTATTACTGTTGAGAAAGGGTAAACCTCTTGGGGTGAGAGAGGTTCAGAGAGAATTAGGGTTCTCTAGTCCAAGTATTGCACATCATCATCTAGAAAAGCTTAGAGATATGAAGATAGTAGATAAAGATGAACAAGGTAGGTATGCTGTCTCAGAGAAAGTAGATGTAGGAGTTCTTAAGATGTTCATAGTCGTTGGTGGAAGATTCTTCCCCCGCTTCTTCTTCTACGCAGTATTCTTCACCTCGCTTACACTTCTCTACATCATAAACCATTATCCAGATTTAGACCTTTACGCTATAACATTCTCAACCGTCTCCACAACTATCACATGGTATGAGACCTTAAAGATCTGGAGACAGAGAGAATGGTAGAGAAATAGGCTGTTCTAAAATCTAGACTTATTGGTAGGTAAATTAAGATATGTGGTGGTTGAATTGAAGCTGGTGAAGATAATAGTCTTCGCAGTGTTTTTATCTATTATAGTATATTCTATTCCAGCCACTCTAACCACCCATATTCTCAGAACTCTAACTGGTGAATTTGAAGCTACTCCAGCATTGAGAGCTACAGAGTCTAGGAAAGATCTAGAAGGGAATATTACGGCTCAAGCTACTACATTACCAGAAGAAGATTATCAAGTAAAGAAAGAATTAGAATATATTGAATACATTAGAGGGTTTCTCTATCACTTGATATTATCTGTAGCTGTAGCTTCTACCTTCTTCATAGTGCTTAGAAGAATTTACTTCTAGAAATAGGTGGTTCATTTATCTTCATGATTTACCGTGAAATCTTTATATATGTGGTGATGTAGGATAAGTTTTGAAATGCTCTATATAGAGATTCTAGAAGGTGTCTATAATGGATTTACTTAGCTTCATCATACCTGGTAAGCTTGTTAATTCAATTCTATCTAGTAGTAGTGAGCTTAAGAAGAGGCTTGTAATAGGAGTGGTCTTCCTAGCTGTATTTATAGTATCTGTAAGTTTACTTTCTTCATTCTTTATTGAAGAAAAGATAGAGGTAAGGTTTGAGTTAACAGGTTTCGAAGAACTTAAACCACAGTTTCCTACATTTCCACAGATGCTTCTCTCTAGAACTATATATGTAGGCTTAGCTATAATGATAATATTCATCATACTGAGGTTTGCACTATACTTCATCAAAAAAGTAGATGTTAAGGTCTCAGCTCTAATCACGTTGATCCTCAGTTCTTTCATAATATTATTAATAGCAACCACAGTGATAACTCCAATACTAATAGCTCAACCCAAGTCACCTTACATCATAGTAGATGCTGAACTACAAGAAGTTAAAGTATACAATGGAACATTTACAGGATATACTAAACAGGGAGTCGTAAGCTTTAGCTCACCTCAAATTACCATAGGTTATCTTAGAGCTTACAGAGTTTTCCCAGATATGAAGATGGTTAATTGGAGAACTGAAAGCTTTGAAGAGATTCAGAGGTTGATTAGTGAATCGAAGACTGTGGTCAATATGAGTAATATCAAGTGGGTTGAAGAAGGAGTAGAGAAGACATTAGATGAATTGGGCTTAGCAGATGGTAGGTGGACATCTATAGAATACAATGTATATCTGAATGCTCTATGGATTAATGTTGGACCAGCTCTCGCTACTCAGATATTTTCTCTATTTCTACCTGTAAGCTGGGGGTTGACAATACTATTCATCGTAAGATGCTTTATGAAGCTCTACCAAACCTCTACTTCTACAGTATTAATCCTCTGGATCATAATATATTTTGTCTTCTTCTTCATGGGTTTACTCTAAGAAGATGGATAAGAGATTGAATGCTTAAACCTTTTAACTCTTCTTAACTATTCTTCCAGTTAAGTCTATCTCGCCGAGCACTATCCTCGTACTAGAGATAGGTTTACAATCTTCTGCAACAACTAGTGGGCATACTATAACCTCCAGAGGCTTTAAGCCTTTCTTAAGTCTGATATCATTTATCTCTATAGCTCTAGAATATGTCATAGGGCTTACTACGAGGAGGTCTAGATCTGGTTCTACAATAGTTGGACCGTATGGATCATTCAACATAACGATCTCACATCTATCTAACCAGCCTTTCGAGGAAAGCATAGATTTAAGATTTCTCACCCTCTCCTCAAAACTTTTAGGTGAATACTTCTTATCAAGAATCTTTACAAATTCATCTCCAGTAACCCCTATTATAACCTTCTCACTATTTTTTAGAGCTGTGTAGATTAAGGCAAAGTGACCGTAATGTAGTTCGTTGAAAGTTCCTCCAACGGCCGCTCTCCTATAACTAGGTTTAGGCAACTCTTTCATTATCTCTTCTTCAACATCTTCTCTCCACATTCTAAGCTCGCTCAAGATCACCATAGCTTCTCCAAGAGGTATTCTAAGTAAAGCAGATAGTTCTCCAATAGATATACATGGGTTCTCTAATAATACCACATCTCTAATATACGCTTTATGCTCACTATATAGTGGCATGCTCTTAGCAAGCTCAACTACTACATCCCATAGAGGATTATCTCTATACTCTCTAGGAACACTTTTCAATTTAGCGAAGATGCTGTACGTCTCCATCTTTAAATAATTAATCAACACGCTTTATTTAGTTCTTCTAAATTATTAAGATAAACTCTATGAATAGTAGTAGTTTCCACTCATGGTCTTTTACATGAATTAGGAGGATATAGATAGAATGATGTAAGATTGAGATAAAGGATAGAATCATGGAAAAGAGATGCGGATCATGTTTAATTAGTGAGTTGAAATTTGTAAAGCTTTATATAGGGCTAAACGACTCGTAGATTGTAATGATTGTGAGTTTAGCAGAAATTATTCCTCCTCAACCTCCCCCATGGCTTGACCCTTCAGTTTATCTTTCTAATCTTGGATGGGTATTATTGAGAACATTATTAACATTTCTTCTCATATTCTTTATCGGTCTAGGTTCTCTACGTCTACTTGACTATATTACTCCAGGGATAAGCGAGATCTCTAAGATAAGAGGTAACCCTATAGCGGTAGGAATGTTCGCTGCAGGCTTCTTCATATATCTCTCCTTCGCCTATATCGCTTCCATGATCTCTCCTCTACCCATCGGCACTACTACAGGTATCGTAGAAGGAGTAAGCCCACTAGTACTGATAGCATATAAACTAATAACATTATTCTTCGGGATACTTGTTTCTCTCCTCTTCGCATTCGTCTACTATAGGATCCTCGCAAAACTAGAACCCTATGGAGTAGATTTAGACGATGTTGATAAAGAGCCAATTGCAGTCGGCATCTATTTAATGGGTTACCTAATATTCTTAGGTGCGATAGTCTACGTTTCACTGCTTCTACCTGTAGTGTGATTTTATATGTCTAAGAGGAAGAGAATATTGTACGAAAGTTTTACAACACTATTTATCAAACCAGAGCCAATAATATCGCCAAGTGAAGAAGTCTATCGACAGAGTGAGATACCTCCTCTAAAGAAGTTTCCATCAATATTCGTAGGAAGCGGGTTAATAGTCGCGGTTGGTTTACTCATCTTCTTCTTCCCATTTTTAATGAATATACTTGGAGCTTTAGCTTTCTCAATAATACCCGTAGCTATACTTCTAACATGGGTTATCAAGACAGACAAGTATGAACCTGAACCAAAATCTCTGATACTAGCTGTAATAGGTATAGGTGGATGCATTGCTGCGATCTTCTCAATTATTGATTTTCCTAGAGGGGTAACATACTACTTAGCTAAGATAACTTTGATAGAAGTACTTTTCTTCTTGATATTAATTGGACTTGACTCAAATAGAGTTACGGGAAGAGAGTTTAACGATCATCTAGATGGAGCTGTCTATGGACTATCATTAGGACTAGGATACATACTATACGACAACTTTATCAAAGTATACATGATGCCATCTCTTATCAATCCATTAATGCTAACCCTAATAGCAGTTGAAGACATGTTCATCTCGATCTTCCCTGCACTCACTGGATGGTGGATAGGATACGTAAAAGCAAAATATGCCTCGGTGAGATTCATAGACCTTCTTGCAGGATTTATTCCAATAATCTTGATCCGAGTTCTTTACGAAGCCTTCACGATCGCTATATCATCAATCAACCTAACTCTTAGATTAGCTTCCGTAATACTGGTAGGCGTGATTATTTTATCTATTCTTCTGAGGAGGGTTGGATGGGCTTTAGAAGATGAGAGGTTGTGGAGATACCATATCGGGAGGGCTCCAGTAGAGAGGGGTGGCTACTAGATGAAGATATCTATGAACTCCTTACCCTTAACCTCGATATTAATGATACTCTTGATATTGATGGTTTTACCTCCAACTACTTTAGCTGGAACTCCACCCTACATTAAAGCTGGATTAAAATTCGTATACCAGATTTATGATGGAAAGACTCAGCAGCCTGAAAACATCTTCCACAACTATATCATTGAATCTGCTACTACTCAAAGAATACTCATCAAGATAGATTCAGATGTAGTTAAATCTCAATCTATTGAAGTTGATGGAGATGGAAACATACTTGGAGGGGGAGGTCGTATTGATCTATGGATACCCATCGATCTTCAAGCTGGTTCTACATTAAAATTAATGGGTTATGATGCGATCGTAGCGATGAAAAACTATGACCTAGATAAGAGTGGAAGATTAACGTTCACAGTTATTTCAAGTACAGACCAGAAGATAATGTGGCTCTATATTGATGGGGGAAGCATGCCTGAAGCCAATCAGCTACTAGGACTTCTCTTCGGAATGGTCTTTACAAGTGCGAACAAATTCTTGGTCTTCACAAAAGTAGAACAAGCAGAAGTCAAAACGGTTGTTACAACAAAAACTACCCAGACAGTAGAATCTAAAACATTAACTACACCCTTGAAGACGACAGTAACAGCTAGAAGTACTGTAACAGTAGGAGGAGAGACCACTTTAACAACGTATATTACAACAACCGTTATTCAAACTACTGTAACGCAAGTTTCCACAATCACCACTCATAGCTTAGAAACACATGAAACAACTATTACTACTGTAAGTACTGTTACACCTAATACTCAGATTACAGAAGCTAGTTTCTCATCTCTAATCCCTCTACCTGTAGCTGTTGTAGCTGCATTAGCAATAGTTGGTGGAGGGTTCTTCTATGTAAGAAGTAGGAAGAAACCACTTCCTCCAGTATATCCATACCCATCTTATCCAACTCCTCCACCACTTCCTGCATATCCACCTGCTCAACCAGCCCCTCCACATCCACCACAGATAGTTGGATATTGTCCAGCATGCAGGTATCCAATTTATAGTGGAGATTTATTCTGTAGGAGGTGTGGATACCGTGTATCATAAGATTGTTACAGTAATCTTCATCTTTCTATTAACTCTATCGAGTTTATCAATTCTTTCAGTGGGTGATGCTCAAGAAGAGGAGATAAAGATCGAGTGGAATAGACCTATACACTTCCTTGGACCGCAGAAGACTCTAGTGCTTATGGTTGAGTTTTCAGACGTTAGGATTAGAGCTTCAATACAGAAAGTTGAAGAGATAGTGAACATAGTTAATAGATTTATCAAGTCCAGCTCATATGGGAAGACGTGGTTAGACTACTACATATATCCAAAAGTGATAACCTTGCCGAAGAACATGGCCTACTATGGTGGACCGAGCCCAGGAGCACAGAGAGGAGATGATAATGCAAGATCTTTAGAGTTCAAGTATCTGGCAATCAAGTTCTTTAAAGAAAAATCTGGGAAAGACATAACAGAGTTCAAGCACATCATTATAGTTCATGCAGGTGGAGATGAAGCAACAAGCGGCTCGCCTAACGATATTTGGAGCCACTGTATGATGTCTAAACCTCTCTACCTTCTCGGAGAGATGTATGGACTAGATACAATTTATGAAATGCTTAAGAGACAAGGTCCTGAATACCAGATGATCGCAGATATTTTAATGCATAAGAAGCCGGATGGAGGATGGCATCTAATAGCTGGGGTAGAGACTGTTGCTGAGGAAGATGTGCCCTCCGTCATGATGCACGAGTTCACTCACAGTATGTGGATATACGACCACTACGTGTATTCTAAAGATGGTTATAGTGCAGGTTCAGAGGTAGGTGTTTGGACGAACATGGACTCAGGCCCATTCCTAGACCCTCCAGTCGATATCGATGGATGGTCAAAGTACCTTCTAGGATGGATAGAGGCCGTAGAAGTAAAGGAGGATGGAGAGTACATAATACACACTTTAGATAAACCTGATGAACCACATGGGATAATAATCCCCATAAATGAAGAAGAATACTACTTCATACATGCTAGAAGACCAGTAGGTCAAGATGCCGCTCTACCAAGTCCAGGAGTTCTATTGTTCAAAATTAATAAGTATAGGTCTCGGAATGTTGAGGGAGAACCATATATGGTCAGTCTACTTGACGCAAACCTTGGTACACCTCCTGAATGCAAGACACTCGATAAAAGATACATTAGGCTTTGCGAGACTCTCGATGCACCATACTATGATTATAATCATTACAGAGGTCAGTGGAGTGGGCTGGGAAGGCTGGGCAGCTATGCTATAAATCTCTTAACTGAAGAAGTTACAACAGAAGAAGGTTACTACATAAAAGTTACAGAATTTGATGGATCAAAAGGTATAGCTAAAGTATACATAAGCCTAGAGGGAGAGCCGGCTGAGGAAACTGAAGAAGATACTGAGCCAGATAAAGAGGTTACAATCATAACAAGAACTCTTACAGGAACATATACTGAAACAATATACACAACTGTAACAACTCATGGAACGGTTACGAAGAGTATTATAGTAACGGTCACCGTGGCTCCTCCACCACGCATAGAAAGCTTCACAGACTACCTCTCAATTATCATAATATTGGCAGCGGTGATAATCGTCTTCGTGATGATTATCTTTAGGAAGAAGGCTCCTCTACCACCTCCACCTCCACAATATCCACCATGGTAGAAAATAGAAATGACCATCATTGATAAAATCTCAATAATCTTAATCATCATGCTCACGGCGTCTACCTCTTTCCATCCAAGTATCATGAGCAGTTTAGAACAAGAATCTCTAGAATCATCTGTAGAGAATTATCTAAAGAGCATGCTTGAATATGTTAAATCTAATCTTGACGTGGAAGGAGTTACGTGGAGATACGGTGAGAAGAATATGATCAAAGCCACGGCTAGACTTGGTCTCTTAGCAGGATACGTACACCTAGGCCTCGGAGATAGTGAATCGTTAAGCATCTTCAATAAGATCGCTAGAGCTCTACACTCGCACTTGAAGAGTGCAGAGATGGGAGTAGAGGATAGATACGAGATTCTATTGACGCAGCAAGCATTGCTGGATCTTGCAGTATTACACTATGGGTTAACCGGGTCTGAGGGATCAAGAGAAATATTGATGAATTCTTGTGTGTCTCTCGTGAAAGAGTTTGGGTGGACCCCGGTAACATCATGCTCTACATATCTACTCTATTCAGCACATACTTCGATCATAGCGGGTGGGAAACCTAACAAACAAGATATAGAGATAGCGTTAGAAGAGATATCAGATAAATTTACAGAGTTCGTAAACTATACTTCTAGACGTAGGGAAAACCTCGCATTAGGTCTCCAGATCCTATCTATAGCTCTCAACGTAGCTCTATCATCTAAGACACAGCTACCATTAGAAGTACCTGCATTATGGGAGGTACATCTCAACTATACCCTAAACTACATCAAAGAATCAAGTGAAGAATTGGATTATGAAAGTTATGAGCTTTTCCTAAATAGCTTCATCACATCTCTAGAAACAGGTTATGGCAGCTCTCTCAGAGATGAGGTGTTAAGAGAATCTGAGAAGATTGCGGTAAAGCTTATGGAAAACTGGATCTCAGGAGGTAGATTAATACTTCAAGAGAAAGATTCTTTCAATTATTTATTACTTGATCCATCCTTAGATTTCAATCAGCTCATGGAGACCTATAATAGGAGTCCGAGAATAAGAATGTATGACCTCAACCTACCGCTTCTTCTCCAAAGATTATCAAAAATTGAAGGAATCGAGAAGGCCGATGAATTTCAAGATGGATCAACCTTAGCCGTGAAAACAGTCTCATCTAGTCAACCCTACTTCAAAGTGGTGAGAGATGAAATATCTCCACATCAAGAAATAATTGACAGGATACTATCAACTAGTTTCCTCTCTTCATGGTATGTTATTGAGAAAGCTGAGAAGCGACCTCCACAAGAAATAGAATTCGCCTACAGTGGACCATCATACTATACGTTAATCTCTTCTTCAGCTATACTAATCATCCTCTTAATTCTCTATAGGCTCGGAAGATTGATAAAGGTTGAAGGAGAATGAGATCGGAGCCATCTACTAAGACAGGGGCAATAGTCTTTCTAATAGGAATAGCGGTTACACTTACGGGAATAATTCTAGAATGGGTTCAGCTGAGCATGCCGGGGCTCAGAGCACATTACCTAGCTCTCTCAACAACTCTCTACATCGATATAGGTCCAGGGTTAACTGCAGCAAGCGTAGCATGGATAGTTTCAAGTATGAATCCTATAAAGAAATTCTACCTTATACCAATAGCTATAGGGATCATTTCACCTACACCAACATTGATTTTAGGGTCAGCAATCATAAACATGGGCTATTTAGGAGCTATCATATGGCACTTGACGATATTCAGTATACCTCCAGCTCTCATAACCTCGGGAGTTATAGCTGGCATAGTTGTGGAGAGGCATAGAAGAAGGGATGAGGTACCAGATATCAAGGTTGGATTTGAAAAACATCTACTATACTTGATCGCTATAGCTCTATTCTTGATATTCTTGAGAGAACCGTTAGCTCTACTGAGATTGGTAATCTTGGCTTTGGCTACATGGATCTTATGGCATTTCATCAGCCCTAGGCTCGCATTCTATCTACTAGTAAGAAAAATGAGAAAAGGGATGGGAAGATATGAGTTAATCTTTCATAAGAGGACAGGAGAAGAGTTGACTTTGAGTAATGCATTCTCAAAATCTTACTATCCATTAGCTTTCGGTCTAGGTTTTTCTCTAACATTATTTAATATTGTTGAGTTATTCCCATTCTTTGAAATCTCTATGCCATCTGATCCCATGGCCAAAGCGGTTCAACTAGTCATGTTCTCTATTCTAGCGGTCGTTGTAGGTTCAGCTTATGTAGGTCCTGTAGTCTGGCTTTACAGAGACTCAGGTATAAGGATCAAGGATAATGCCGCAATGGTGGTTGAAGAACCAAAGATACATTCTTTTGCAAATAATCTCGTAGAAGTTTATGGTTTCATCCAAGCTCCCATAAGCTTCACTATAGCAGTTACTGGAGGAGACTATCTCTACGCAATCGCGTTGCTAGCTCTTCTCTTAGTAACTATATTGACGGTTTCTCTCGCAGTAGTGATCTTGTATGTAAGATTTTCCTCAGAAAGCAATCTAAGCTACCTTTTCACCAAGTTGATTAAAGAAGGATATATTCAACCCTCCAGCTGAAGATCTCTAATATATTTTCTACATTCTTTTAAGAAGTTACTCACTGATCGGAAGATTTATTAAAGACTGGAGACAGTGACAAGTAGATAGGTGGTTAAATCTTGTCCATGATACCTAGAGGTAAATTGATCGGGATGCAAGTATATAATCCAAATGGAACCTTCATTGGAACAGTCCAGGATATAGCTTTGCCTCTTGGAGGAGGAGAGATGGGGATCCAGATATTGACGAGAGCTCAGACTACATATACTATCGAGTGGAGTAAGATCTCAGCTGTAGGCGATATCATAATATTAAAAGAGAATATCGAGTTACCGGCTCCAGCAGCAACTACAGTTACTCCTCAAACCGTAACCCCTGTGAAAGAAGAAAAGGGAAAACTAGATGTGATAACTGGTGTATTCAAGAGAAAGGAGAAACCATCATGCCCAACATGTGGAAAACCCTTAACCTATATCGAACAATACAAAAGATGGTATTGTTATAACTGCAGTCGATACGTCTAGCTCCAGATACAAAGATGATTGAAGATCTCTAAGATATGTTTTTAGATCAGTAGACTACTTATAGACTGAACCGATCATTTTTAGAAGAGATCTATCAATAAAAATATTAAGAGATCCGATCATTTTTCAGCATAAATTTTTATTATAGATATTTCTAGATAATCATGATGGAGTAAGTTGGAGAGAGAGCAGCTGATAGCTAAATTAAATGAAGACCTCAATATATGTGAAGAATATCTTAAGAAGGAGGTTAGGCTAGACCTTGTTCTCAGAATCTTAGAAGAGTTGTTCGATGAGATAAAGATAGCAAAGAAGAAAAGTATACCTGTAGGTGATATAGAAGAGAAAGTGAGAATACTATATCATAGAGCTTCAACACTTATAGCCCTCACAGAAGAAGAAACTAGAAGATAACGTCCATATCTGATCACTAGGGTTTTACCTAAATGCTCATCAAGCTTTAAATTAAGGTTATCCATAATTCATCCGGAGATCTATGAGCAAGCCAGTAGATTTAGGTTCATTGAAGGTTGGGCATAATATAGTGATTGATGGAGAACCTTGTAGGATTGTAGAATTGGAGAAGTCGAAGCCTGGGAAGCATGGTTCAGCAAAAGTACGTTTAGTCGCTATAGGAATATTCGATGATGTTAAGAGAACGATGGTAGGTCCAGCTGATGCGAAAGTCGAGGTTCCGATAATAGAGAAGAGAACTGGACAAGTAGTCTCGGTAACCGATACCATTAGCTTAATGGATAACGAGACGCTTGAGATAGTTGAAGTACCTACACCTTCAGATGAGGTACTAAGATCTAAAATCGAGCCTGGGAAGACAGTAGAATACTGGAAGATTATGGGGCGGTGTATGATAACTCACGTTAGAGAAAGCTAGAACTTCTCCACCAATCTAGCTTCTAGAATATTGAGAAAACCTCTATCACCTTTCCACTCAACCTCATGGTCGACGATCTCCAGCCTCTTAGTAAAGAGTGGACAATCTAAAACTATAGTCTCCATCTCTCCACCCTCTCCACATAAGTTCACTCCAAACCTCTCACCAATATATTCTAATCTCTCCACTTCTATCTCTGTTAAGATCTTCCCCAACCATTCTCTAGTAAGCCCCCATGCAGCTACACCTGTAACCATAACCTTAAAATCAGAATTAATGATCTCTCTTATCAATCTTGATGGATCTCTACTCCAGAGAGGTGTGAACAACTGTAGATTATTTTCTCTACAGATCTCTTCCACAGTCTTCTTCTGGAAATTACTCGAGATCACTCCTAAAACAATTCCCTCAACAGTCTCAGAGGCTTTCTCTATCAAATTCTTTAAAGTCTCCAGCTCATCGTCTACAACTCTCTCAAGTATGTGTTCTTTTCTCATAGCTTCTGCTTGTAATCTCGTTAACCAGATATTGGGGTAATGGAAGTATAGAGCATCCGCAGATCTTGGGTAGGCTGTTAAGAGGAGCTCAACAGTACAACCCATATTCTCTACACAGTAGATAGCATAAGTAGAGTCTTTCCCACCACTAAATAATGCAGCTAGCTTCAACGATCTCTACATCAACAATTACGTCTACACTATTAAAGTATCTTTCTCTATTTATAAAATCATCCACACAGTAGAATTATACTAACATTAAAATAGTAGGTTAAGGTATCTTTCTCCAGAGATACCAAATAGGTTAGGTGATATATTGGGGAAACGGAAAGTCATCTCGGAGCCTGAAGAACTAGAGCAGATGATGGAGCCTGGACCTGGAGATGTTTACGGAGTAGTAGTTAAGATGTATGGCTATGATAGAGTATTAGTTGACTGTAGTGATGGGAAGTCTAGGTTGTGTAGAATTAGGGGGCAGCTTAAACGTAAGATATGGATAAAGGAGGGAGACTTGGTATTGGTTAGCCCATGGGATTTCCAGAGTGATAAACGTGGAGATATATGGTGGAGGTTTACAAAAGGTCAGGCATTAAAGTTAGCTGAACAAGGAGTTCTACCAGATTTTCTTAAAACAAAGATCTCTGAATAATTCTTACTAGTCTTTTAGATTATCTATGCTTACTTCTTAACCATTCTAAGTTTTCTACTTCTTGCATAGTTGTTGAGGAACCTGTAGACGGAGTTATGCGGTGCACCATTTATTATAGAGACTATAGCTTCTTCTGCTGCCTTCACATCTTCTTCATCTTCACCTATTATAGCTACAGTATCTCCATAAATCGATATGTATGTATTTGTTGTCTCCTCAATTATTCTTCTAGTCTTACCTTCTTGACCGATCAACCTAGCTCTAACTCTTACAAGATTATTCCTAGTACGTTTAACATAGTCATCGATGTGTATTATTGTGAGGATTCCATCTTCAGAGAAAAGTCTAAAAGCTCTCTCAGGAGAGAAACCTCTCCCTATTGCTTCAACTACATCTTTAGCCTTAAAGAGCGCTATAGGGTCAACTTCTTCTCCAATCGGTTTATCCAGCTCTATCTTAACAGATCCCGATTGACTATCTATCTCTAACCTTACCCCTAGTCTATCTTCAATAGTCTTCTTAACCATACCCTTCTGACCTATCAAGACCCCGACTCTTTCTTGAGGAATATTTACGATGAAGTAGTTTGTCTCCAATCTCCCACCCCTCCATCTTCAATCTTCACTTAAACTATACTTAGGTAAACGCCCAGTTATCTCTTCAAATAAACTCTCAAGCTCTCCCACCTCTAATCCATTCTTCTTGAAGAATCTTATAACATTCTTTAAATCTCTTAAGAGTAGCTGGTCAGCTTGAGGCTGCTTTACGTGTACTGCTTGAGAAAGATCTATGAAGGCAATGCTATTGTTAGGAAGTTTGAAGATATTGTACTCGCTTAAATCTCCGTGAACTAGTTTTGCCTCATTATACATCTTCTTCACTGCATTGATTACTTGAGGATATATCTCTTCCAGCTCTTCTCTAGTTAGCTTAACCTCTGCTAAGGTTGGATATCTTCTTCCATCTTCTCCGAGGAAAGACATACCTAAGATATTGTTCCTGACGAATAATGGTTTAGGCACGGAGACGCCGACATTATATGCAGCTTCTAGATTGCTGAACTCTCTCTTAGCCCATAGGTATATGAAGTTTCTGAAATCGCTTGGAATACGTTTAAACCTAGGATCTCCCGATATATACATTACTCTATTCTTCTTGAACTCAGCGCTCGTTACCAAGTATATCTTCACGGCTAAATAGTTTAGGTCTCGATCTCTAGCAAGATATATCCTCGATTCTTTCCCCGCACTAACAACTCCATAAAATTCTTTGATCAAACCTTTGTTCATCAAATCGTATAATGTCATAAGAGTCAACTTATCGAATACTTCTTCCAAAACCTCATCTAGCTCAGACCTCTTCCTTAAATATCTCTGCTCTCTATCATATCTATACAATCTCTGCTGAAGCTTCTTCTCTGGTTTACTCACTCTCCATTACCATAAAATTGTTATCATGCAGATGCTAAAAACTTATCTCTACTCTAACTAAATTTAAGTTACTATCCTACTATGCTGAGAGAGTAATCTAGCGTTCTCTATAATGGTTAACACTACTAATGTACCTTGTGTACATGAATTTACCAGTTATTTTTTCTATATGTTTTTTATTACTCACCTAGAATACTATTCAGCTGCTCAGATTTGATCGGTATTGTACAAATTCTAAGAAGCAAAATATTGATCAATAGAGTACTCTGTACAGATTTAGGATATCGATACTTAGAAGAATAACACTAAATTTAATTATTCCAAATTATAATTATGATGTGGTGTTCTATGAAATTATCTTCTCGTGTAGTTAATTTAAAAGCTGAAGCAGCTTTTATAGTTCTCGAGAAAGCAAAGATGGTTGAGAAGAAAGGAGTAGACGTAGTACATCTAGAGATAGGTGAACCGGATTTCGATACCCCTCAACACATTAAAGAAGCGGGGATAGAAGCATTAAGAAGAGGTGAGACTCATTATACTCCAACACCTGGTATACCAGAGCTTAGAGAAGCTATCGTAGAACATCTTAAAGAAATCTATGGTATAGATTACGATTGGAGGAATAATATAGCAGTAACAATTGGAGCTAAGCAAGCCATAGTTGCTGCTATGCTCGCTATCTTAAATGAAGGAGATGAAGTAATCTACCCTAATCCAGGTTATCCAGCATACTCTTCTGCTGCAGAATATGCAGGTGCAAAAACCGTACCCTACAAACTCGTACTAGAAGATAATTTCTCTATTAAACCCGATAAACTAGCTGAGATGATAACTCCTAAGACCAAGATAGTAGTATTGAATTCACCGAACAATCCATGTGGATCTACTATGTCTAGTGAAGAGGTCAGGGGAGTAGTTGAGCTTGCTGAAGACCATGGATTCTATATTCTATCAGATGAGATATATCGTCCAATACTCTTCGATGGATTAAAACATCAATCCCCCCTCAACTATGCCTCAGATATAGATAAAGTAATTTTAGTAGATGGATTTTCAAAAAGATATGCTATGACTGGTTGGAGGATTGGATACCTAGCGGTCTCTAAGGAAATCTACCCATATATTGTTAAACTGCTCAATATAATGACCTCGTGTCCAGCGTCATTTGTTCAACATGCTGCCATATCCGCTCTCCGCGGTCCTCAGGAACCTGTTTACCAGATGGTTAGAGAATATGAGAAGAGGAGGAATGCTGTAGTAGAAGAACTATCGAAAATAGATGGGATAAGGTTTACAAAACCTTCTGGAGCTTTCTACGCATTTATAGATGTAAGCCGTGTATTTGAGAAGGATGGAAGAACTTCTGAACAGTTTGTACTGGATCTAATTGAGAGATATGGTGTTGCGTTTCTACATGGTACGGCCATGGGAAGCTATGGTGAAGGATACATTAGAATGTGTTTCGCGAACTCGATAGAGAATATACGGAAAGGTATTAGGAGACTTGGAAAAGCGATTAGTGATGCTTTAGCATAGTAGCTTCATAAAGAACTACTCTCCAACAAGGTCTTCCATGATTGTCATAAAAATAATCAGCACAATCTAACCTATCGATATACTTTTTCAAATTCATGAGCCTCCTACTAAAGGGATGATAACCATAATCTAGAACTCTGATCTTGAAGCCTATATCTCTCAACAGTCTATAAGTCTTCTCTATGCCTACAAGCGAGATGGTCGGGATGATTAATCTTCCACCATTCTTCAGATGTTTGGGAGCTCCTCGAATAATCTCATCTAGAACCCATCTTCCATCAAGACCACCCCAAGTATATCTAGGCAAAGGTTGATGAGAAGGCGTCATAGGTGGATTTGAAATTATTATATCAAATTCTTCATCTTCTACAGGTTCAAAAACACTTCCAAGTCTAAGCTCGACATTCCATACATTATTTATCTTGAAATTCTCATAAGCATTATTCAAGGCTCTGACAGATATGTCTGTTGCTATAATTCTACGAGCATTAAGTCTTGAAGCAATTATAGATAGTATACCTGAGCCTGTACCTATGTCAAGAACATCTAACCCATCTAGATCTGGTATATTTCTAGCAATGAGCATGCTCGTAAATGATGGTTTATAGACCTTAGAATCAATTAAAAGCTCGATCTCAAAATCTCTAATATAGAATCTTCTAGTATTCTTCAAACATATTGATCTACAGAGTGCTCGATATTATCTTTTTCCTAGAGTACCGAATAACGCTCGATTATAAAATGGATGTTGAGATGTAGGGTTAAGTTAATCTTTAGAGAGTAAGCAGATATAGATTAATTCTTATTATCATGTATGCGTATGATCTCTGTAAGAATTGAAGGTAGGAAGCTATCTAAAGTATGAGATGAAAATCTATCTGGATAGAACACTTTTAGAAAGATTCATCCAATATCTTAATTTAATTCTTCATAGATATTGTTATCTAGAATATGGTCTGGGGGGAGATGATTGAAACTCAAGATACTCTCACTCATGATCTTAATACTCTCGGCCTCAGCTTTCACAACAGTGTTTGAGGCTTCAGCTCAGCCTACATGGAACTTAAAGATTATCATACTTCCAAGTGAGTTATACATGGGAGAATGGGGTAAAGTTTACGTGAACATAACCAACATGGACTGTAGTGCTAGAGAAAACTTCTTCGTAGAGTTGAAGTCTGTTAGTGAGAAAGTAGTTAACGAGTTGGTTAAGAGAGCGGAAGAGATGGAAAAGATGGAGTGGATAAGAGGATATGATTTGAAGGTTAAGAATCTCTGGGGGTATGCTGGAGATAGATATGGAGATTACAGCTTAACGGTATTTGATTCATGTACTGGGTCGAAAATCGATATAGTTGGGGTCGGATTGTGGTTTCCATTCCAAGAGATTGGAAGAAGAATGACTTTCTGGAATACCTCAAAGAGAACTCTTGAAGCATTTAACCCCATAAACTACATACTCCATGGAGTAGATCCTAAATCGAGTACAATCTTAAGCTTTAGAGTATACATTCCAGAAGATATACCCAGTGAAGAGATCTCTATGAAACCTATAGTGGATGTAAGAGTGATCTTACCAGGATGGTTTGAATATACCCTTGAAAGTTATCCAGTAGCTGAGAATCGTGTAGATATACTTCCATACAGAACATTCAACTTAACCATCACAGATTTCGATGGTCTAAACCCTGTACCAAACGCTAAAGTAATCATAACTAGATTGATGTACTACTACGAGAAGAGAGAGTACATTACCCCTGAAAATGGAACACTAAAGATTCACAGACTCTACGATGATAAATACGAGGTAGCGGTATACTGGAATAGTAGTTATACTCAGGAATACCCATTCATACAGTTCGAGCAACACTGGGCATATGACCTCGCTAGATCTAAAATTCTCAAGACTAGCCTATTCACATTGAGGATAAAGCCTATAGACGTTTACGGAAGACCACTGAATAGAGCATTAGTAATGTTTGACGGGTTTGAAAAGATCGCTGAGAATGGAGAAGCCGTATATCTAATGGTCCCCCAAGGAAATCATACAGCTCAGATCTTCTGGAAAGGTGTCAAAGTATTTGATGGATGGCTCTGGACAGGGTATCATCCAACGATATATCCTTGGATGACTAGGCCTGCGGTAGAGCATGTTCTGAAGCTTCCCGTGGGAGACTTGATAGTTCAAGCCGTCGATACAGGTGGAAATAGTGTTGGAGCAAACTTCACCGTGATTGGACCTAACCTTGAGACGAGCTTCGGAAACATATACTCTAGAACAGGATTACTAAATATTAGCCAGCTACCGATACTAGACTATAACATTAGAGTGGTTAATTACTCAAAATTATTCAAAAACCTCGTTGAGCACACTGATGTATTCAGACCAGGCGAGAAGAGATTCATACAGTTACCGATACATTCTGTTAAGCTCAAGGTTGAGAGCATGACTGGGAGACCAGTAGCAGACGTCATTCTAAGACTTGGACCAGCATCTTCGAGAACAGGTGAAGGAGGATATACCGTATTCTCAGGAGTACCTAGAGATGAGTATGAGGTTTTAGGAGAATGGCTTGGAATAGAAGTATATAGAGGGAAGATAGTTGTTGAAGGTTCTATGGAAAAAGTCTTGAGGGCGGTCATATACGATATAAACATAAGGTTAATCGATTACAATGGTAAAGAATACCCAGCAAACTACACATTTCTAGATCCTTTAGGCAGAATGTTTAAAGATAAAGCAGTAAAGAATCTGAGGATAGAGTATGTTCCAGAAGGATTATGTAAGCTAGTTATAACTGATATTTCAGTAGGTAGAGAGTTACTGAATAAGACTATGAAGACTAAAGAATTGTATGAGATAAGCGAGATAGTGCTTCCCGTAGCTGACATGAAGATTGATGTCAAGTGGAGTGATGGAAAACCTGTTGAGAAAGCTGAGATAGAAGTAGTAGACTTGGCTGGAGGAAGTATGAATGCTTTCACAGATCATAATGGTACAGCATTACTGGAAAAACAGTTCTTCTCAAACTATAGGGTAACGATATATCACCCGTACACAAAGCTTGTCGTCATAAGTCAAGAAACAGAATTCAAAGGACAGATACTAAGATATAGTTTAGAGAAAGCATTCGTTACAGTTAGAGTTGTAGATCTCTTGGGAAACCCGATACAAGGAGCTGAGGTTTATTTAAGCCATTTCGGAGTCCTCCTATCTAATCAGAAGACTGACCAAAATGGTATAGCATTCTTCAAAGATGTAGTCAAGCTACCATTATACGATGCATATGTAAGTAGTAGAGGATTATCGGGTTCTGAGAGAGTAGGACCAGGTGGGTCGATAGAGATCAAGCTGGACTACGTCAGCTTAGCTGGTTTAGGTCTGAGTATCTCAGACATCTTAGGTATCGCTGTACTAGCTATCTCGATAATAATTATAATTGTCATAGTAGTATTAGTTAGGAGAAGTATTAGAAGAATTTTAAGGAAGACTTGAAGGATCAAGTAGGTATGTAGATAGTTGGAAAAGATAAGCATCTGCTTCAAGCTACTCAATTCTAGTTTAAGCATAGATGTGTAGAAGCCGTAAAGGTAAAGATTATGTAGATAGTATAAGATTTATCATTTGAGATTATCTCGATTTATGGGGGAGAGTACCAGTGGTTCTTGAAGGATTCTATCTTAATGTAGATGGAGATATTTATGCTGTTAAAGGAGTTCTACACCCTCTAGACAAGGTAATCGCCATACCAGTCTACACAAAATCTACTGAAGGTAAGTATCATAGAATAAGAAGTCTTAGAGAATCTATAAAATACTTAGAGAAAAATAAGCCTAAATATTTAGAGAAGCTTGATTTTACTGGTCAGATCACTCCAGTAGTACCATTAAGTGATGTTAAGAGAATATACAATCCACTAGAATTCTATGAAGTCTCTACAGAACCTGCTAGAGATGCTATAGCATTTAAGAAGATGATAGAATCATCAATAGATATAGAGGTTGGAGTATCTGGATCTATACTTTTAAGACTAGATAGCTTTGACTCAGATATAGACTTGGTAGTCTATGGATTAGAAGCTGGACAGAAGCTTTACAAATTCTTGAGAGAGCTCAGGTTTAAGGAGATTATAAAGCCAGTGAGATCACCCGATTGGATAATTGAGACTAGAAGCGACTCCACCATACCTCCAGAGAGATGGCTAGAGCTAGAATCTAGAAAACTATTAACAGGAATCTTTAGAGATAGATTATACACTATGAAGATAGTACCACTACCTAGTGAATACTGGGAAACAACATCTCAGAAAGTTAGAGATGTCGGTAGATCAACTCTAACATGTAAAATAGTTGGTTCGAGATATAGCATAACGACTCCAAACTTATACAACGTAGAAATTCTAGAAACACTTTATGGAGAGACCGAGGCTTCAAGAGTCTCATATATTATGTCTATGAGGAGTAGATTTTCAGAACTTGCAGATGTTGGAGATAAGGTGGAGGTAGAAGGTAGGCTTGAAGAAGTAAGAATAGGTAGAGAGATAACTTTCAGAATATTCATAGGAAATGATGAGAGAGATAGACTCCTACCCTTGGAGAAGATCTAGTATGGAGATATCTTACATGTATATTTCAGCTCGGGTATCATTCTTCATCCTGATAAGTCCGATTTACCCGCTCACATCATCTAAGAATTAACTCTATAAACTTGGTTAAAGATTTTTCGATAATATTGTGAAGATATGTTTATATGAATTAGCGAATCTTGATTTTGATGATTTAAAAGTTTTAATCTAGTGAGAGATACTTCTAATACTAGAGAAGATTATAATGATTAAGGTAGTGTATAGATGGTGTTCCAGCCGAGAGACCACGATTTCTTAGAGACTTACGATAACTGGATCTTCTGCATAGTTGGAGAGGTTCATCCACCAGATGGATACTTTGCTTACCCAAAGTATGCTCCTGGCAACGGTCCATGGAAGAGAGGTGAACAGTCTTTCTCCCGGATCTTAAAAAACTACAGTATGTATGAATTGAAGAATACCTTAGAATATCTTAAAAAGTTTAAGCCAAATTACGTTAAGTTTGATGAAACTATAAGTGCTGAAATGTTTTTTACTCCTTTATCTGAGATATCAAAACATTATAGTTGTTTAAGTGGTTTAAGAAATTTGTTGAAGAAAGATGGAAGAGACCGTTTAGAACAGCTGTTGATAGACTTGGTATTTGTTTTACATGATTATGGAGGTGTAGATTTAGAGTTTTTCGGATTAACAGGCTCAATACTCTTGAATATTCATCATGAAAGATCAGATATAGATGTAATAGTATATGGGAGAGAGAACTTCTGGAAAGTTATTAGAGCTATAGAAGAGTTGGAGCTTTATAATCCTAGAGATTCTCTAGAAAGATTTAGCATGTTCTATCCTATAAGTAGAAGTGATGCTGAGAAGCTTGCATTAAGGGTAAGGCATAAAGGATATTATCGTGGAGTAGGGTTCTCGGTACACGGTGTTAGAAGAGAAGATGAAATAAATGAAAAGTACGGAGACCTAGTCTACAAGATGATAGGGATCGCTAGAGCAGAACTAGAAGTAGTAGACTCGGTGGATTCAGGCTTCACCCCATCAGTATACTCTGTAGAAGGTCTTGCAGAGATGAATGGAGAATCCTATAGGATAGAAAGATTAACTTGCTACGACCTATCTTACATAGCTCTATTCCATCCTAGAGATAGATTAAAAGTATATGGAAAACTAGAAGAAGTTTATGATAGAAGGAATAACAGAAGATTTTACAATATCTTGATCGGGTCTATAGAAGCAGCTGGAAAAGAATATATAAAATTGATATCATGATTTAGACCTATTTATGAGTAAGTAAGTTAAGATTATCCCTAAGCTCTTGTAAAGTAGTTTTATGGCCCGGATAGTTGTACATACTGCTAAGAGACCATTTGTGCACAAAACTCCATCTGGAGACAGTGTCCATATATGCATGTGCGGCTTAAGTAGTAATTACCCATTATGCGATGGAAGCCATAGAATGACTACCGATGAAGATGATAACACAATATACCTATACAATTCTGAGAAAAAGAGATTAGTAAAATTCGATCTAGATCAGCTGAGAAAAGTATAGCAAACGAATAATCACCCCTCTACTATCTACAATTTTTTCTCCCTCTACATTCTTTCATCTATTGCTTTCAATATTCCTTTAATGATTCTTGATTGAACCCAGATAGGTGTTAAAGGTGTTAGAAGCCTAGTATATTTTTGCTCAGTCGACTCTTTTACGTCCTCTACCTGCCCCCCATTCTCAAGATACTCTCTTGAAAATACATATGCAAATTCTTCAGCTCTATTAACTGGAAGATAGTGTGCAGTATAGAAGACTAGCTCTGTTATATCCCATGGTTTTAAACCTTTTAGAGAACATTGTTCTAAGTCTGTTAAATATATCTCTCCATCTCTAGTGAATAGGAAGCTGAAAGGATTACAGTCTCCTATAGTGATATCGTTTTTATGGAGTTTTGCAAGGAGTATACCTAATCTTTCAGCTACTTCTCCTACTTTATCCAGCCCCCTATTCTTAATAAACTGGACAGTATTCTCTCCTTCGATAAATTTCTGGAAGATCATCTTCCCTTTCCAGTTTATGTGGAGGACTTCAGCAGTATTAAATCCCAGCTCAGCTAATTTATTTATGAAGAATACTTCATTACTCATTCTAGTCGATGCTAAGACTGAGAAGTTTTTCACCCCTAGAGCCCATAACCAAGCAACAATCCACTTAAAATCAGACCAGTTAAGATACTTCTTAATGAATATCTTCTCCATCTTCCCCTCTTTAAAGAACTCTGCAATATAGGTTGCATTTAGTATACCTCCAAATCTTCTAACTTTTATAGTCTCATTATCAACACCTATCAAGCTTCTTACAAAATCTTCTATAGTCAATCTTATTGAGAGTGGTTGGAGACCGAGCCCAGTCTTAGTGAATAGATATTCTTCAACATCTGGTAGCTTTGGTATAGTTAGAGTTGAAAGATCGATGCTTATGTTTCTTATAAAGTCGAGGATAATATTCTGCTTAGCGGAGATATATAATCTAAAGATGTGTTCAAAGTCTTCAGCACTTTTGATCAAGGTCTTCTCTGAGAGCACTTGTTCTACAAACTTTTTAGATGGTGAATATCCAGAGCCGCACCTCTCCAGTAAGCCTTCACTTAATAATGTATCTAAAGCATTCTCCAACTTCTTTAACAAGATGTTTATATCGGCTTCTGTAAGATTCTTGATGTGAACTCTAGAAGGAGGATAGACCATGGAGATCCTCTTCAACTTATCGTAAAGTATATAGTTTGGAGTAAATACGAGGAGTGTTGATGTAAGCCTGTAGTCTAGTACTAGGTTTTTAAGAGACTCGATAGAGATGTGTCGAAGATAGCTCAACTCCATCTTCTTCAAGAATTCTTCCCCAGTCAATGGAATATACGGTATCAAGAGTAGATGAGATGCAGCTCCCCCAAGCTCTTCATCGATGCAATCTCTCCTAAATAGAGATTCTTCAATAACTGTAACCGAGACTAGAGAGCCATCCACTCTATTATTTACCAATTTCATCTTTATGCTTTTATCACGTAAGACTATCAAGAGCTTGAAGTAGTTTACATTAGCTATACTTTGAGATTTAGATAGACCGTGTACGCTAATAGAGATTACTCTATCAAATGGGATATTAAGAAGAGATACGATCTTGTTGATGTCAAGCTTCTGAAGCACTGCTTCTTCCATAATATCTATAATGTGCGGAGCTTAAAAAGATTGAATAAAGTTCTAAGAGCTCGTTACAAAAGTGAAATCTTTTTATTGAAATAAGTAATTCTTTTTTCCGATGCCCTCACTGGATAAGCTCATCTCCTTAGCTCTAGAACTAGGTGGAACAGATGCAGTTATAGAGATCTATAGAGGATTGACTAAGATGGTTAGGTTCTCGAATAATGAGATAACAGTAGTTAAAGAGATGGTTGAAGATAGAGCAGCCATCTACGTAGCAATCAAAGAGAAGAGAGCTGTATTAGAAGTTAATGATGTTTCAATCTCAACATTGAAGAGAGCTGTTAGAGATGTAGTTAAGATGGCTAAGAATAGTCAGCCCTCTGACATATATGCTCCACTCCCTAGAGGACCATTCAACTATAATCCAGAATTATTAAAGAGTGGTAGAATCGATTCCTCACCTGAAAAACTAGTTGATTATGTTGAATCAGCTGTAAATGCTGCTCTAGCCGAAGGTGCAAATAGAGTAGCGGGAACATTAACATATTCAAATGGTAGAAGGATGCTTAAGACAAGCGGTGGAGCAGAAGGAGTATCTAGATCCTCTCACATATCTATATCGATAAGAGCTTTCGCATCAGATGATGCTACAGGTCACTTCGTCTCTATCGCAGCAGATAAAGATGATTTTAACCCAGAGCTGGCTGGTAAGAAGGCTGGAGAGATAGCTAAGATAGCTGTCAACCCAGTAGAGTGTGAGCCAGGGGTCTATGAAGCATTACTTGGACCGATGGTCTTCGCAGATCTCCTAGAACAAGTTGGAGATGCTGCTTCTGCGTTCTACGTCGATGCTGGATTATCTTTTCTATCTGATGCTCTAGGTAAAGAAGTGGCCTCAAAGGTTTTAACCTTAGTTGATGATCCAACTATTCCGAAAACAGTAGGTGCTGAGCCTTTCGATGATGAAGGTCTACCGACAAAGAGGAATATCATAATAGATTCAGGGATACTGAAGACTTATCTTCATAACTCAACTACTGCTAAGAAGTTCGGAGTAGAGACTACTGCTAATGCAGGATTAATTGTTCCGCAACCTTTCAATATAGTAGTAGAAGGTGAAGGTAAATCTTTAGATAGCTTAATCTCTGGAATAGATGATGGAATATATGTTACAAACAATTGGTATCTCAGATACCAGAATTATAGAACTGGAGATTTCTCAACACTTCCAAGAGATGGTGTATTTAGAGTTAGGAAGGGAAGTATTGAGCATCCAGTGAAGAATCTTAGGATAAGTGATAATATTCTCAAGGTTTTAAAAGCTGTTAGAGAGATTGGGAGAGAGAAGTACTGGATTATGTGGTGGGAGGTTGAGAAGCCAGTATACTCTACTTACGCTGTATTAGACCGTCTCACATTTACCAAGCCCTTCATGTAACTCTCTAAACAAGAAGGTAGTGAAACTACTATCTTGACTCCAGTCTAGATGCTTCTCTAACTTTACTCTTCAATTCTTCAAATTTCTCTCCGATCTCTTTCTTCAACTTTATCTCCAATTCTTCAAACTCTTTCTCAACTTTCTCTCTCACTCTTAACTTTAAGCTCAGTTTTCTTCTCCTCCTCTAGTTTCCTTGCTTCTAGTATCTTCTTAATATGTTTTAGTTTTACAAACTCTTCTCTCTCCCTCTCTTCGAGAGTCATCGAGATGAATTTTATGGCCTCCTCATATCTTGGGATAACAATATGCTCTAAAGCATTTAGTAGCCTCTGAGTCTTCTTCAACTCTTCCGCCAACCTAAAGATCATGTTCTCTATCTCTGCCGCTTCACATATGCTAGGTATCAAGTTTCTAAAGTTCTTTGAAGCACTATCTAGATGTACATCTGTATCTTTAAATCCGTAGACTAAGGGCGGCTCTGAAAATTTTTCTTCAAGTGTAGGTATCTTTATCCCTAGGATTGTCTTTAAATGTATCTCTACTTCTATTGTTTCAGGGACTAGTGCAGCGATAGAGTCTACTGTAGATATACCGATACTCATGTAAGCTTTAGAGAGACTTGTATATGCTTCTTTAAGTGGAGAAGCTAGCCTAGTCCTCGCTTGCTCCGCCTTCTCTATCATCTCATTCAACTTGTTTATCAAGACATCTCTCTTATCTTCAAGTATTCTATGAACATTCCTAGCAACAGTAAGTGAGCGCCTAATCCTAATCAACTCCAACTTCGTTGGAAGAAATTTTCCACCAAAGCTTACTGACATATCTTCAAGAATCTTCAAGAATAAACGATCAGATAAAGATATTCTCAGTGTATAGCTTATCTCAAACCCGAAGCCGTTGATTGATTAAAGTCTCCAATTTGTATAGAGAGATATTAGAACATTTATTTCTAAAATATCGAGTTGACATTATTCATAAACGAGTTATCTAAAAGTATAATAGGAGAGGATGCGATCATATCTTTGGTGGTTAAAGTTGGGTGGAAGACAGGTTAACCCATATCTACCGACAGGTCAGAGTAGTAGTGGAGAGGAGAAGAAAAAGAAACAGAAGAAGAAAGAGAAAGCTTAGAAACTTAAGCTCCAACAGCTAGATTGAAGATCTCTTATAATACTTCTTCAGAGTTTCTTCTTTGATCTTTGTTAATTCGGACTCTGGAAGAGTTGAGAGTATCTCCCAAGCTATATCTAGAGTTTTATCTAGTGATCTATTCTCTTCATATCCTTGATTGAGGAATCTCCGCTCAAATAGGTCTCCAAACTCTAGATACTTCAAGTCTATATCGCTTAGTCCAGATTTTCCGACTATCTCTGAGAGAGCTCTTAATTGGACTGCTCTAGCATAGCTAGCGTAAAGCTGGTTACTAACTTCTCCATGGTCATGTCTAGTTCTCTTCTCTGCAATAATTCCAGGCCCCATCAATCTGGATAAACTCATCAAGACATTTATCGGAGGATATATCCTCTTCCTGTAAAGATCTCTACTAAGAACAAGCTGCCCCTCAGTAATGTATCCTGTCAAGTCTGGTATCGGATGAGTGATGTCATCACTTGGCATAGTGAGAATAGGCATCTGAGTCAATGATCCCTTCCTACCTTTAATCCTACCTGCTCTCTCATGAATACTAGCAAGGTCTGTGTACATGTATCCTGGATATCCCTTCCTACCTGGGACCTCTTCTCTCGCAGAACTTATCTCTCGTAGACTCTCACAATAGTTTGTCATATCAGTTATTATTACTAAAACGTGGTAGTCTTTCTCAAAAGCTAGATATTCTGCTAATGTTAATGCTGCTCTAGGAGTGATCACTCTTTCAACCGCTGGGTCGTCTGCAAGGTTTAGGAATAATGCACTGCGAGAGATCGCTCCACTATCTTCAAGACTTCTCCTAAAGAATCTAGCTTCATCATTCTGGACACCTACAGCTGCAAAGATTACTGCAAATTCTTCTTCTTTCCCAGGTACTGTTGCTTGTCTAGCTATCTGAGCAGCTAGTAGGTTATGTGGTAGACCAGCACCACTGAATATTGGGAGCTTCTGTCCTCTAACCAAACTATTCATTCCATCTATTGCAGATATTCCTGTCTGGATGAAGTCGCTGGGATAATCTCTCTCATTCGGATTTATCGGGTCTCCGTTAATATCTCTGTACTCTTCTGCTACTGGTTCAGGTAAGCCATCGATAGGTCGTCCAAGCCCATCGAATATTCTTCCAAGCATCTCTTCTGAGACTCCTAACATCATAGGTCTTCCAAGGAATCTAGCCCTAGTCTCTGAGATGGAGAGACCTTGAGTTCCCTCAAAGACTTGTATCACGGCCCTACCCATGCCTACCTCTATAACTCTTCCAAGCCTCTTCTCACCACTTCCAGTCTCTACCTCTACTAGCTCGTCATACGCTACTCCACTAACGTTCTCAACCACCATCAGCGGCCCCTTGATCTCTCTAACAGTAGAATACTCTACACCAGCAATCCTAGCCATTTCTATCTACCTCCTATAGAGGGTGTAGTACTTACAGAGATGGTAAGCCTTCTAAACTCTTCCTCCATCTTCTTCTCCAATTCATCGAATAACTCAAGTCTATCATTGGGAATTGTTGATTTAGATCTTATTATGTCTGCTATAATCTTCATAGCTCTAATATCTTTAAGTGGTACACCTCTTTCAAGTGCGTGGTATGCGAGTCTATAGAACTTTATGTAGAGTTTAAGCATCTTCAACTGCTTCTCAGGTCTACAGAATGAGTCTATCTCATCGTATGCAGACTGCTGGAGGAAGCCTTCTCTAATCATTCTAGCTACATCAAGGATAAGCTTCTCATCATCTGGTAAAGCTTCTGGACCTAGCAGTCTAACGATCTCTAACAATTCATCTTCACGTCTAAGTATCTGATAGAACTCATGCCTCAGCTTACTCCACTCCTTATCTATCTTATCCTCCCACCATTTCGAGACCGTCTCAACGTATGCACTATAAGACTGTATCCAGTTTATAGCTGGATAATGTCTAGAGTATGCTAGGTTTGGATCTAGAGCCCAGAATACTCTAATAAATCTTAACGTGTGAGTTGTAACAGGCTCTGTGAAGTCTCCCCCTGGAGGTGAGACGGCTCCAACTATCGTTACAGATCCTCTTCTCTCAGGATTACCGAGAGCTCTTACTCTTCCAGCTCTTTCATAAAACTCTGCAAGTCTAGAGCTTAGATAACTTGGGTAACCTTCTTCTGCTGGAAGCTCTTCTAATCTTCCACTAATCTCTCTCAATGCCTCAGCCCACCTACTAGTAGAATCGGCCACTAGTAAAACATCATAACCCATATCTCTATAATACTCTGCAATAGTTATACCAGTGTATACACTTGCTTCTCTAGCAGCTACAGGCATATTGCTAGTATTAGCTATCAGTATTGTTCTCTCCATTAATGGTTTACCGGAATATGGGTCGATCATCTCTGGGAATTTTGTAAGTATCTCAGATTCTTCATTACCTCTCTCACCGCAACCTATGTGAAGAATGATCTTAGCATCACTCCACTTTGCAAGCTGATGGAGGGCCACGGTCTTCCCAGTCCCGAAGGCTCCCGGTATACATCCTGCTCCCCCCTTCGCCATGGGGAACAATGTATCTAGAACTCTCTGTCCAGTTATGAGTGGGACTAGAGGGTCGAACCTCTCCTTGAATGGTCTAGGCTGTCTAACAGGCCATCTATGATACATCTTTAACTGTTCTTCTACTGAATCAACCTTAATCGTAGCTATGTTTTCTTCAACTGTATATTCTCCTTCTTCAACTACCTCTACTACTACTCCACCTTTACTATTTGGTGGAACCATTATCTTATGTTGAACTAATGATGTTTCTTCAACTACTCCAATGAGATCTCCTGGACCAACTTTATCTCCTTTCTTAACAAGTGGAGTAAATTTCCATTTCTTATCTAATGGTATAGGTGGAACATGTACTCCACGTTTGATGAATGATCCCACAGCTCTCGCAATGCTTATAAGTGGACGTTGAACACCATCATAGATACTTCCAATTAGACCTGGCCCCAGTGTTACAGTTAGAGGTTGACCAGTACCGTATACTGGCTCACCAGGTTTTAAACCAGTAGTATTCTCATAAACTTGTATGAAGGCAACATCTCCCGTAAGTTTTATTATCTCTCCTATGAGCTTCTCTTCCCCAACATATACTGTCTCATACATTTTTGCTCCAAGCATTCCTTCAGCACGGACAGCCGGTCCCGCAACCCATATTATCCGACCGCGTATCATAACTGTAATATTCTTCAATTGATTATGATATAAAGATAAAGGTGGAAAGAGAACCCTTTTAGCAACTTCTTCTATCCATTAAAATTGAACAGATTAGATAGGTAATTAACCGTATTGAAGATAACTTTAATAGATGTATCTATAGCACAGTTTCAACTCTAGAATACTGCTTGTAAAAATTCTAAGGGTAAGCATATATAATAGATTGGATAGATGTGGAGATAGCACGATTACGCTGAGACAGAAGAGAAGAAGATGAAGAGGAGGTAGTGGTCTGTCTTGCATGTGTTTCTCAAAGACAAGTTGTCTTTGGAGATGAAGTTGATCATCTCAGGATTTATCGTTGGATTAGGATTATCTTCACCCGCCTACTTTATTCCAATATTCCTCCAAGAGCTTGGAGCAAGCTATACAGTGATCGGGTTAATAGGTAGTATAAGATCGACACCATACGCTATCTTACCAATCCTCACAGGCTTAATGATCGCTAAGTATGATATGAGAAAACTATACTTATTAGGCGCAATATTATCTGCATTAGGGTTAACTCTTCTCTCATTCTCGCAGAGCTTCATAGAAGTCGGGGTTGCCAACTTTCTCCTAGGCACATCAATGGTATTTTACTGGCCTATGGCAGAATCAATCATAGCTGAGCTCTTCCCCGAAGAGTCTAGACAAAAGATCTACTCAAGCTTCTCAGCTTCATGGTCTACAGCATACTTTATAGGACCGATAATAGGTGGAGTACTAGCAGAATCAGCTAATCTTAGAGTGTTGTTCTTAGTCTCTGCACTTTTTTGCACTATAGCTATCCCCTTCATATACATTATGGGCGAGCTGAGAATACATGAAAAAGATACTGATCATAAAGAGCGGAAGAGTATTATACGTATCTGGCCTATCTATGTTGGAGTCTTATTATTCACATTCGGGATGGCTTGTCTAATATTACTGGTTCCTTCATACCTATATCAAAGAGGTTGGACTAACATCATGGTCGGAATAGCCTTCATGGTATTTGGAGTTTCAAGAACTATCGCATACATACTAGCAAGTAGGCTTAAGAAGATAAATGAGGTAAAACTTATGCTCTCATCAATAATAGTTCAGTCATTAGCAATATTCCTACTAGCTTATACCTATCCTGAGATAATCTTTCCCACATTCATCTTAGCTGGGCTAGTAAACGGCATATATTTTGTAGCATCCTTCAGTATAATAAGCCGTAGGGTTGGAGCAGGATACAGGGGAGCCTCGATAGGCTTACTCGAAGGAGTAATTGGAGCAGGGTTCATAATAGGACCTGGTCTATCAGGGTTCTTGATAGATTATACGGGAGGTGAACTAGCTTTTACGATTACTTCACTAATAGTCTTACTATCAATACCTTTCATACTGATTATTAGAAAGCTCTAGAAGTATTCATGGAGTTTCATAGCTAAGGCTACATATTGGAGTACTCTCTCTTACAAATCTATTAAATACTGTCTCAGCTATGATCTTACATTCATTGGCAATATATTCTAGAGACCATGAGATATATCTTGCAGATGGGAGAATTCTCGGATCACCTGATAATTCAACCCCAGTCCTACTACCCTTAGCTCTTTCATCTACTTCTTTAATTACCTCATCTGCAAGAGAGATATCTTGACTGAAAAGTGCTTTCATACATTTATCAAAAATTTCCTGTACTCTCTCAGCAGTCCTCTGGAGTTCTAATGATACACTCTTCTCAAACCATAATCCTCTTCTCTTCAAGTTTAAGCATTCGAGAGATATATCGTAGACGTAATCAGCTATCTCTTCAAGCGATTTTACTATTATTCTAGTACCAACGACGTAGAGAGGACTATCTATCCCGAGCACTTTACCCAGTTCTCTCCTTCTAAAATACGTAAAAAGAATTCTTATTATCAAGAAATATAATTCATCTATTCTCTCTTCTTGTTGTCCGATGCTCTTAATTATGTTCTCATCCCCTCTAGCTACTAGATCAACTACTTGCCCGAGCATTGATGAAACGATCACTTGAACCCTCTTTAGAAGTCCTTCAACAGGAAATCTACCTGGATCTATAAAGCTCTGTATGATTATATGTTGAGGATTTTGTTCTACTATCTCGAATGCTGGTAGTCTATCAACAGTCTTTGTTATCTCGGTTAGCTGCTCATCAGTAAATCCCATTAATGATTGAATCTTAACTACGTTGTATCCTTGGAGATAGCATCCGATAAGCAATCTAATGAGCTGTATAGGTGATGAGCATAACTCAGCATTGATTGTAGCAGTTACTTCTTTCTGGATCCCTCTAGGAAGCTGGACTCTCAAAGAACCATCTGGTTCTTCAATTATGGCCACAAGCTCCCCCCTCTTCAACCCCCTCTCTTTAGCCCACTGCTTAGGTAGTGTTATACTAAAGGTTCCCTCACCTACTTGCTGTACTCTTCTAAACTGCTCGCCTTCCACCATACTTACCCCTATATACACATATTTACATCTATTAGATAAGATTTAAAAAGGTCTGATTACCACGTAGTATAGGAGGTTGAGAAAAAGATGTTACTAGAACAACCTAAGATGTCTTTGAGAAGGAGTTATGCTAATGGTTATAAGTACTGCTCTAGATGTAGAGTATACTACTTAACCGAGAGTGTCCGATGTCCATACTGTGGAATACTCTTAAGAAATTCTCCTAGAAAGAAGAAATCGTTAAGAAATACTAAGACTGTTAAAGTTACACCAGAACTTGAGAAAGAAACAGCTAAACTAGAAGTAACCGTTAAGTCCACATAAGAACAGTATATAACCTTTTCACTTAAATTCTTATACCTACTTATAACTCTAAAAAGAAGTAGTCCGATATAGAGATCGTGAACCCGCTCAAAGAATATGTTACACATATTACTAGAACTTTGATAAAGATAAATTCTGAGAACCCTCCAGGAAGAGAGTTGGAAGCTGCAAGTTATGTAGCTGAAGAATTAGCTAAGATAGGTGTTAAGACAAAGATCGATCGATTTGAAGAATATAGAGCTAATGTAATCGGTATAATCGATGTAATA
>JANXDW010000022.1 GCA_025058515.1 Aigarchaeota archaeon | reverse complement strand
CCGTCGTGAGACAGATCGGATTTTACCTGTTGGGTGTGCTGGCTGCCTGAGGGGAAGGTGCTCCCAGTACGAGAGGAACGGAGCGCCGGGGCCTACGGTTTACCGGTTGTCCTACAGGGCACTGCCGGGCAGCTGCGCCCCCGCGGATAAGGGCTGAAAGCATCTAAGCCCGAAGCCGCTCCCGAGATCAGGCGGCTGGTCGGGGGCCTTGTGGCCTGGTAACAGGCTTCGGTCTCCGACGAAGGCACCTGTAGAAGACAGGTTTGATGGGGTGGAGGTGTAAGGGCGGAGGCTTTGTGCCGGACGACCCTCAGCCTGCCACTCCCAATAGCCTGAGAGGTTTAGGGATCCTCCTCACTATCTAGGCGAATGTATCTCTTATCTCTGTAGATGCTTATCTTCTTCTAGGTTGAGGGTTACTCCAATATCGTCCAGCCTACACCATGCTCTCAATATACATAATCTCTATCAAGCTCCATCTTCTACAATAATCTTAAGATTCTAGTAATTTTTTACGGGACGTCTTATGATAGATCGAGTATTCAGCGTTCATCAAATTCTCCACGAGTATTCAAACTCTAATATGAGCCGAGACCCTCTCTATAATAAGATTATTGTAGAAATATAGAAAAGATTGTTTAAGATTCTTTTTAATTAGAATGGATGCGATAGTCTCAGAAGACTTGGTGAAGATATATGATGGAAAGATTAAAGCATTATCTGGAGTATCTTTAAAGATTAGAACTGGTCTGATCTTCAGCTTACTTGGGAGAAATGGAGCAGGTAAAACAACTTTCTTAAGAATTATGGCGACACAGCTAATGCCTACAAGTGGTAAAGGATATGTACTTGGATATGACGTAATCTCTGAAGCAAGGAAAGTTAGAGAGAAGATAGCTGTCATACCTCAAGAATCTAGACCATTATACTTACTGACAGTGAAAGAGCATGTAAAATACTACCTGATGATGAGAGGTGTCCCAAGTATAGAGGCATCTCGCCGAGCATCTGAGATAATTCAAGAGCTAGAGCTTAACGACTACTCTAATACACTATGTATGAAGCTTTCAGGAGGATTGAGGAGGAAGGTTCTAGTAGCTATGGCTATGGCCACGGGAGCAGATATACTCTTCCTCGATGAGCCGACAACAGGCTTAGACCCTATATCTCGTAGGCTAGTATGGGATGTGATAAAGAAAGCTGCATCATCTGGTCAAACAGTATTCTTGACTACACACTACCTAGATGAAGCAGAGAAGATCTCAGATGAAGTAGCCTTGATAAATGAAGGAAGATTGATCGCTTCAGGGAAAGTCCACGAACTTAAGAGTTCTTCACCACATAAGCTTAAAGTAGAGATCAATACAGATTCTGTAAATATAGAATCTCTTAGAGAATATGGTAGAGTTGTAAGAATTGGGAGAAGAGTATGGGTCTACGTAGATAGTGAAGAGAAGGCGAGAAGAATCTATGACTACTGTATTGCAGAGAAGATCCAAGTAACCTTCTCACCAATAAGTTTAGAAGATCTATTTGTGGAGATAGTGAGAGAGAATGAATGTAGTTAGAGAGATGAGAACATTAAGTGCATTGATATTGATGAATGGTTTAAAGCCGATCTTCAGAAGTCCTTTATGGTTGGTGGTAGAGCTCTCATTCCCTCTAACCTTAATCTTCTTCATCTCACTATATGCTTCAGAAGAAGCTGTATCAGAAGCATTGATAGGTGCGGTAATCTCTATAATGACTTTAAGCGGTCTAGCTCTACAGAGTGATGTAGTCTGGCTTAGAGTAGAGTTAAAGTTTCAAGACATGGCCGTTGCATCACCGGTCTCTCCAATCTCATACATGCTTGGAATAGCTTTATCCGAGCTTGCATATAGTTCTCCAGCCATAATACTTTTACTAGTACTGATGGGTATTAGAAACCTCTTAACTCTAAGTGGAGGGCTCACAATGTTTGCATCACTTCTACTAAGCTGGCTGTTCGCAGTCTCTCTAGGTTTCTACCTCTCAACACGTATAACAGATCTAAGACATATATGGGCTTTGAGCAGTCTACTATCAGTATTGATCAGCATGCTTCCACCAGTATACTATTCTATAGAGCTTCTACCAAGATGGGCTCAGATGATCTCGTATATAGTTCCAACAACTCATGCAGCACTATTGGCTAAAGAAGCTGCAGGACTAGTAACTCTATCAACACTTGATAGAGTGTTTAGCTTCTCCATCCTCCTAGCATGGACATCATCGCTAACTATAGTAGCAGCGAAAAAATCTACTTGGAGAGAAAAGTAAAGTTGTCTTAATAGCGAGCTCGAGACCAGCTCATCAAGATCTCCGATAATCTAGTTTAATAAGTGAAAACGTTTGTAAATTCATGTAGTTCTTCAGGAACTTTTCTCAACCCACTTGCTGCCTCATCTAACTTTACAGACTCTATCTTCATACCTCTCAAAACAACTGCATAGCCGAACTTCCCCTCTTTTACAAGGTCTACCGCTTTATATCCAAGCCTAATACCGAGAACTCTATCATAAGCTGAAGGTGTACCACCTCTCTGCAAATGTCCGAGAATAACAGATCTAGCTTCTATACCAGTCCTCTTAATAATCTCTTCTTCTAACACTTTCGCTACTCCGCCTAGTCTAACATGTCCAAATTCATCTTTTTCAGCTGATGCTACAACAAGGCTACCAGTGGTAGGTATAGTAACACCTTCAGCAACAGCTATTAAAGTATACGGCTCACCACGTTCTTTACGTTCTTTAACAATTCTACAAACCTCATCGATATCCACTTTCTTCTCAGGTATCAAGATAATATGAGCTCCACCCGCAAGACCTCCCATCAACGTAAGCCATCCAGCATACCTACCCATAATCTCTACAATCATAACCCTCTTATGAGACTTCGCAGTAGTATGTAGTTTATCTAAAGACTCTGCAATAGTCTGGACAGAAGTCCAGAAACCTATCGAGTAATCTGTACCTGGAAGATCATTATCAATTGTCTTCGGCACTCCGATTACTGGCACACCTCTCTCATAAAGCTTCTTAGCAGCTCCAAGAGTATCATCACCACCAATAGTTATCAAACTATCTAAACCAAGCTTCTTAACATTCTCTACAGCAGTCTTGAGCTCTTCTTCAGACTTCGCAGGATTCTTCCTAGAAGTACCTAAGATAGTACCTCCTAACCAATAAACATCTTTAACATCTTCTATCTCTAACTTCTTTACTCTTCCAGAGAGAAGACCCTTATAACCATCTTCAATACCCCAAACCTCAAAACCATACTGCAAACCTCTAGAGACAACACCATAAATCACAGCATTAAGCCCAGGACAATCACCACCACCAGTTAAAACACCAACACGAAACATGCTAATATATTAAGTATAAGTCCATGTATATATAGATTATCCTTAATAATGAATAATTTCAGCAATCGGTAAACCATGATGTAGAGAAAATATTATTAATTGATGTTCTACTCTTAGAAAGATGAAAAATCCATGTATGGATTATTTAAATACATTTAATAGCTATAGATCTTTAAAAGGTCGATGTTACATTTATCATCAACTGACAGTAGTCAAAGTGAAAATCATCGTAATATTTATATTTAAAAATCATGCATTCTACAAAGATTTAATAATTATGCAATAAGACATAAGACTATAAGAACAATTGTTTTACAGTATTTATGTAATGGAGAATATGTTTGAGTTATGTGGAATAGAAGGATGGAGAGAAATATCAAGATACGTTGTTATAACAGATGTTACCCGGTTTGCGATGTTCTACTATACTATCTAGATAAAGATTCATGTATTTCAGGAAATCATCTAAGTTAATATGCTCTAAGAACCTATATTCTAGAAGAGAACTTTAAGCTATGTCGGCAAGTATTCTAAACTCATCCTTCAACTTTTCATATAATCTACCATATAGTTTGTAATATTTCATGTATTTCTCATGATCATCAAGATTCGGATCGATAGGCTCCACCGTCTTGATAATAGTATTAACAGCATCTTCAACGTTTTTATATGCTCCTACACCTACAGCTGCTAGAATTGCTGCTCCATAAGATGAGCCTTCATCAACTTTTAGTAGATATGTTCTCAACCCAAAAACATCCGTAACTATCTTTCTCCAGAGTAGACTTCTTGAACCTCCACCAACAAGTCTAACTTCGTTAAATCTTATCCCCATCTCGTACATCAGTTCTAGTGAATTCATTAATCCGTATGCAACACCCTCAAGTATAGATCTAACCATATGTCCCTTACCATGTTTTAATGATAAGCCGAAGAAAACACCTCTCGCATATGGATCTGCGTGCGGCGTCCTCTCCCCTGAGAGATATGGTAAGAATATTAATCCCTCAGACCCTGCCGGTATATTTATCGCTTCTCTTACTATAATATTATACGGATCTTCATAAATCAAGTTACCCATGATCTTCTCTAAATGACAGAGATTATCTCTAAACCATCTCAAACTTCCTCCAGCCGATAGCATTACACCCATTAAATGCCATTTAGAAGGAGATGCATGACAGAATGCGTGAAGTCTTCCTTTTAGATCGTATCTATACTTATCACTTGATGTGAAGACGACGCCAGATGTACCTAAATTCACAGATATTATCTCTTCTTTAACTGCTCCTGCTCCTATGCCTGCTGCACCTTGATCTCCAGCTCCAGCAACTACTACAACATCAGGTTTTAATCCAAGCTTTTCGGCAACTTCCCTCTTCACTACCCCTCTGACATCATTTGACTCCAAAACCTCTGGAAAAATTTTGAGTGAAAACTCTAGTTCTGTGATTAGATCTTCAGCCCATCTTCTTTTCTCAACATTGAAGAAAGACGTTCCTGATGCATCATTTACATCTGTATAGATGTCTCCAGTAAGCTTGAAACCTACATAATCTTTTGGCAACATGAACTTCTTTATCTTTTCAAAATTATCAGGCTCATTATTCTTAACCCATAATAACTTAGGTGCTGTAAATCCTGTTTGAACGATACTTCCAGTTATTTTGATTACGGACTCTAAACCGAATTTATCATTAAAAAATTCTGCCTCTTTAAAGGTTCTCTGATCATTCCATAGTATCGCTGGTCTTATGACTTTATCTTCACTATCAATTATAACGAGACCATGCATCTGTCCTGTTAATCCGACACCTTGAATTAACTCTGGAGAAACCCTCTTTCTAGAAGTTATTCGTTTGATAGCTTCTTTAGCTGCATTCCACCAATCCTCAGGATTCTGTTCTGTCCATCCTGGTCTAGGTGTATAAATAGGGTATTCTACGGTCTCACTATCTAGTAAATTTCCTAACTCATCGATTGCTACAACTTTACAACCAGTTGTACCAACGTCTACACCTAGAAATACTTGGCTCATCTATATCTCGGGATGAATCCTGTTTATAAATATTCACTTACACCTCCAGAAGAGCTATCAAAAATTAATGATTTTACTATTTATCATGTTTAAATTCTTAATAAAAATACGGTTCACTCAACGATAGAAGTATTTTTCCCAGTAATCATCATCCACATGTGAAAGACATGAATTCCATAGAATTTAGTAATCAGACGATGTGCAAAAATATATTCATGAACCTTAGCATATAATCCAATTAATTGAGAGTCAAGTATATCCTGAAATTCATGAAAAGAACTTTGTCCCAAAAAAGAAATTTTTGAGAATCTAAGATTCAAAGAAGTGAGGAAAATACTCAGAAAATAAATAATAGGCTCTCTCCAAGAAAATCTATAACTACAGTAAATTAATTCTCGTGATGCGACACTAAGGATTTTTAAAAGCTTATATCTACATCATTCTATATTACACATCCGATGGGGAATAGCGCTATGTCTTCTGGAAAACTTGACGTTGTAACTGTTGGAGAATGCTTAGTCGAGATTATGCGCGAAGTACGAGATATTCCACATGATGTTCCAGGAGTTTATCTTGGGCCTTATCCTAGTGGTGCTCCTGCGATATTTGCAGATGCTTGTGCAAGATTGGGGCTTAAGGTAGGAATTATAGGAGCAGTTGGAGATGATGCTTTTGGTAAGCTTTTAATAGATAGGCTCAAGAAGGACAATGTTAATGTAAGTAAGATTAAGGTCTTAAAAGATTTCACGACCGGGGTTGCTTTTGTAACATATTTTTCATCAGGCTCTCGACAATTTATCTATCATTTAAGACATGCAGCTTCAGGTCAGATATTTCCAGAAGATATTGATCCAAGTTATATCAAGAAGGCAAAGCTTCTTCATTTAATGGGTTCAAGCTTATCAATAAACGAAAATTGTAGAGATGCTTGCTATAGGGCAGTAAAGATAGCAGAGGATGAGGGGTTGATGATTACTTTTGACCCAAATCTACGTCCTGAACTTCTAGATGTTTCGACTATAAGAAGTATCTGTAAACCAGTGCTAAAAGTTGCCAAGGTGGTTCTTCCGAGTAGAGTTGAAGCTGAAGCTCTGACGGGAATAAAAGATCCTGTTGAATCAGGAAAGAAACTTCTTGAATATGGGCCTGCTATAGTGGTGATAAAACTTGGTGAAAGAGGGTCTTTAGCAGTAACTAGAGAAGAAGTTGTTAAAGTGCCTGCAATAAAAGTGAAAGAAGTAGATCCTACAGGAGCAGGAGATGTATATGATGCAGCTTTTATATATGGATTATTGGAAGAATGGTCTATTAGTAGAATTCTAGAATTTGCCAACGCTGCCGGCGCGGTGAAAGTAACTAGATTCGGTCCGATGGAAGGTCCTACGTCTTGTGAAGAAGTTGAAGAATTATTAAAGAAGAGTGCACGAGTGGATTGTTAATCATTTTTAAAAGGTGGGAAGATGGATCATCCGTTTGACAAGAGTTTTATTAGAAGATTAGTTATAGAGAAAAAGGTTCCAATAACAAGATTTATGTTGGAGAGCATCGATAGATTTTCGAGAGATAAAATCATCGAGAGCGTAACGCTCCTCGGAATATGTCCTATTTCTAGATCTACAATAAGAGCATCTATAGAATACGCTAGATTTATGGGTTTTCCATTGATCTTCACTACAACTTTAAATCAAGTAGATTTAGACGGTGGGTATACAGGATTAACACATAAAGACTTCGTCAACTTGGTTAGACAAGAATGTGAAAAACTAGATTTTTGGGGGCCTGTCATTATAGCCTTAGACCACGGTGGACCATGGCTTAAAGACAAGCACGTCACCGAAAGATTAATTTTTGAAGATGCAATGGAGTGGACAAAAAGATCGATCGAGTCATGTATTGAAGCAGGATATGATTTAATACACATAGATACTACTAAAGATATATGGATTTCAGAAGAACATTTAGGAATGGATACAATAATTGAGAGGACAGTATCTCTCATAGAATATGCTGAGACTATAAGAAGAGAAAAGGGAGTCCTTAGATTAGACTATGAAGTTGGGACCGAGGAGGTTCACGGTGGCTTAACCTCGCCAAGATTATTCGAAGAATTCATAATAAAGCTGAAGATTAAACTTAAAGATTGTAGATTAGATGATGTGTGGCCATGTTTTATTGTCGGTAACATAGGGACGTCCTTGACAGCGAATAACATATTAAAATACAATGAAGCAAAAATATTAGCCGATATAGCGAGAAGGTATGGAATTTATTTAAAAGGACATTATACAGATTTTGTAGTAAACCCAGAAGAATATCCAAGAGCTAGAATAGGTGGAGCTAATATCGGACCAGAACTCGCGGACGCCGAATATTCAGCTATTGAGGAGTTAAACATAATCGAAGAGATGCTTTTTGAAAAGAAGTATATTTCAGAAACATCATCACTGATAGAGAAATTGAATGATGTTATAATCAGGGATACTAGGTGGAGAAAATGGTTAACAAGAGAAGAGAAAAACCTCGAGTTCTCTCAACTACCACTAGAGAGAAGAAAATGGCTTCTGAGAACATGCTCTCGATACTTTCTATCACATCCTGAAATTTTTAAACTTAGAGAAAAACTTTACAGAATCTTAAAGATGTACGGTATCAGTGCAGATGAAAGGATTAGGATGAAGATCTGGGATGTTTTAGAAAAATATGTGAAGGCCTTTAATCTAAGAAATTTTAACTCTCTTCTAGAAAAGAGATTGATAGAGGAACTCTAACACTAACTATAATGTTCTCAGGATATCGTTGTGCTTAGTTCTTTACAAAGTTTTAAGATTTCATTAAATATTTACACCGGCTTGAAAGATAGAATTTATGAGGTATAATGATAAAGAGTTATCAGTTACGAGATCGACGATATACATCAAGTAGTTAGGTGATTTTGTAAAAAGATTCTTTAAGGTATGCTAATCTACCCGTCTCTCTTAAGTAATTAGTTGAAATGGTTACTTGAACAATATCGTTACACAGTTGAGACCAAAAAGTTATCCTTATTGAAACCCTTATTGAAACAAATGTTTTTATATAACTTTTCTCTCTATGTATATCGGGACTCTTCCTTGGCAGGGGTTAAAGTAATCAATCTTCATAAGCATTTTGATAAAACAATTGCTGTAGACGGGGTTTCTTTCGAAGTATTGGATGGAGAATTTGTAGTACTTTTAGGTCCTTCCGGATGTGGTAAGACTACAACATTACGATGTATTGCTGGTTTGGAAACTCCAGATGAAGGAGAGATATATATTGGTGACAAACTTGTAAATGATCTTCCTCCAAAAGATAGGGATGTAGCAATGGTCTTCCAAAGCTATGCTCTCTATCCTCATATGACTGTATTTGATAATCTTGCTTTTCCATTAAAGATGAGGAAGTATGCAAAAGAAGAGATAAATAAAAGAGTTAAAGAAGTAGTAAAATTGCTTAAAATAGATCATCTGCTCGATAGGAAGCCTAGACAGCTTAGTGGTGGAGAACAGCAGAGGGTGGCGTTAGGTAGAGCATTAGTCAGGAATCCGAAGGTTTGGCTTATGGATGAGCCTCTCAGCAACCTCGACGCTAAGCTCAGAGTATACATGAGAGCAGAACTTAAGAAACTTCAAAAAGA
>JANXDW010000043.1 GCA_025058515.1 Aigarchaeota archaeon | reverse complement strand
ATATTTTGTAAACTATGTTGAGTGTGAGTGGTTGGTGGAGAAGAATGATGGAAGAGTATCGGTACAGGTTTTGAACTCTGAGAATGAGACAATATCAAGTGTCTATGATGCATATGATACTCGGCAGGTCACTATTCCGAGATGGCCTATAGCCTATGCGGGTCTAACATATAGGAATGCTTCAAGATTCTCTGCGGTGAACGCTACTGTAAGCGATAAGAGGTTTGGAACATTGAATGAGTGGTGCTTGAAGATGGTGCCGAACACCATAGGCCAGGATGGAAAGATAATATATCCATCACATAGTATGAAGGGTTTGGAGCTAGGTTTAAGTCAGTTCAAGTATATGCGGTTGTATCTTTTAGGTGAGCACACAGACAATTTTACCGTTGACGTTGAATTGATAGGTGAGGAAGCTTCATTCAGTTATAGTTTTTCAGCTTCTTTCTCACGAAATACTGTTAGAAAGAAGAGGACGGGAAAGATAAATGTTAGAAAGAATGTTTGGGGAAAATATGAGACAGTGCTCAGCACTTTTCAAGGAGATGATATCTCAAAGATCGAGAGGATAGTCATAACCTCAAAATATCCGCTACTTATAGACTCGGACTTTGTCTTCTTATCTTTTCTACGTGAGGTTCTCAAGTTAAAATTTGCTCTCAGCCGTAGTAGCCCCAGCATGAATTCTCCAACTGTAAAGCTTGTAAAAATTATCTGGCGTGAGGGAGGTGTAAGCTGGAGTGAGTAGCAATCCCACAGGGTTGAAAAAGCTTTCATCCCCCGACTCCGGCACTGAGGATAAAGTGTACGGGGTTGACTGGAATCAGCTGGTTGACACTCTGAACAACGTATTCGTAAGCTCGAGTAAGCTGAACTGGGATAGTTTAGATGGCTACTGGATGTCAGACCATTTCAATGCGGGCTCAACCGAAACAGGTGAGATAGGTGAGCTTGGATGGCAGACGACCACCGGCACCATATCCCAGCAATCTTCTGAGGCTGGTAGGCCGGGAATATACCGTGCCACCACCGGTACCACGTCTGGAAACGTGGCCAACATAGTTCTACCAAGCTTCATACACTCTAGCGATAAGTTTGAGATTAGAGTTGCGGTTAGAGTACCGACTGTTACGAGTGTGAAGGTTAAGATAGGTTTAACCTCTCTAGCCACTGACGGGGATATAGGAGCATCCGAGAACGGTATATTCTTCCATTTCGACCCCTCCGCTAACGCTAACTGGAGAGCTGTAACGGTAAGTGCTGGTACATCAACCATAACGGCCACAGACATATCGGTATCGGCGAACACGTGGTATCTATTAACAATCATACGGAGGACTATCGCTAGAGATGGAGTCAACCGGGTTGAATTCTATGTCAACAACGTCTTGAAAGCTACACATACCAGTAATATCTCCGAGACAAGTCTGGATATGGCCATGGTTGTTGAGACCGCTACCTCGGCTGCTAGAACACTTGACGTAGACCTATTCATAGCTAGGATATGGGTCTAGAGGTGAAACATAGGTGACCGAGCTTGTCATAATCACGGATAAGAGGGGAAGATACTTTAGATGGGTTGGTGGCGGAATCTACAGAACATATCTATCGCCAGTAACAGGTGGTGTAAGCGACTCTTTAGACGATATAATTCTTTCTCCCACTTCTACTACAGATGCACCCATATATTCTTCTACTTCTAGGCGGGCTCAACAGTTCATAACACCAAATAAAAATAATCTAGCGTTGAAAGATGTCTCCCTACGTTTACAACGTTATGGTTCTCCTACTGGAACCCTGTACGTAGAGCTGTGGAGCGATAGCGGTGATCTTCCCAGCTCTAAAATAGCTGACATAGGGTCTATAAGTGTTCCGACAATATCAACATCCTACACATACTACACGTTTACACCATCCTCAACAATATCTCTAAGCCCGAACACGAAATACTGGATAGTCGCAACATATACTGGCGGAGACACTGCAAACTACGTACTTTGGAGAAGGTCTACAACGGACTTGAACACATCATATTATACTGCAACATTTACAACATCATGGACAAGAGAAGTAAATGATTTCGATATAACGATCCGCTTCATGTTTACCAATATAACGTATAGCCTTAACATGGATTTCATCTATGCTGGGACAGGGGAGAGAAGACTGAAAGATACGGGAACTAAAACTAATGTCAACCTAACTGATGTAAGGGTGAACGGTCAGAGCGTAGGTACATCTCTTGAGGAGACGGACCAGATACCTCAATCCAACTCCTACACCATCACATACTACTTCACCCCAACCGCAAACTCATACTCTCTAGGCGTAAGCATCCAGAGATACCTATACTATGCGGCCACATCCATAACCCTCGACAACCTCTACTGTAGCGAGGCATACATCCAGAAGATAAAATATGGTCCAAGCGGAGGATTATTGAGAATTGATGATAGCCCAGACTCAGACATCATCGGAGCACCCAACGAGACAATAATATTCCAAGACATACTAGTGCCATTCAGAAAACTTGAATGGGTCACTGGCAGCGGAGAAGTAGAGATACTCGGGGTAGAGTAGACATGATGCGGAGAATAGACAGTGAAACCGGCCTACCATCTGAACAATCAGAGAAAATAATGAATAAGTTAAAAGAGCTTGAAGAGGAAAACCGTAAGCTGAAACAGGAGATTGAGCAATTAAAGAATCAAGTACTAGATCTAAAACTGAAAATAAAGTCTTGAAACAATCATTATCGAGTATTGAGGTGGAGTGATTTAGTATTGTGAAAGAAGCTGATACTGTTAAGTTTATCCATCTAGTACTCTAGCAGTAGAGTTAAGTTCAAAGGAAGAACTTGAGCTAGCTGAATCAAACGTTCTGCTGATCCTAGCAAACGATAAACATCCAACAGAATCACTATAGCAAATATAACAATGACTTCAAGAAGATCTTCTCTAAAGTATGTCTTCTCAATATACTGGCTCACTTCAATTAACTGATTACGAATGAGTATGAGGTTGAAATACTATAGATTGGTCTCTCTACCCAATTTCTCCTCAACTTTCTTCATCAACCTACTATACCACTCAGGGAACTTTAAGTCCTTGATTACTCTATCAGATGTGTAAGGCTTTATATCTAGCACAGGTGTACCATCATAAAGATCAAGATTCTCAACATACAGTATGTTCTCTTTTCTTCCTAAAAGTTTAACTATCGTTAAAGCTATGGGTACTGGTCGATGAGGTGAATCGGTACAGAATACTCCAACCTCTGGAAGCTCATCTATGCTGAACCCAAGTCTAATCAATCTTTTATGCTTAACTTTAAGAACTCTTCTCTGCTCTTCACTTACTTTATGGAGATATGCTAATACTATTATGTTGGAGAAACCATCTATACCTTCTAGACCATCACTATACTCTTCAAATATTTCAATACGTCCGCTAACACCATCCAGCGAACTCCTCACTATATCATCATCAACATCAACTCTCACAACTCCAATTGGCTTAATAACTATCTCCATCATACAAACCATCAACGAAAATATAGTTAAACATTAACCTACAGTATTTACCTAGTAGCTGGAAAGATAGAGAAAAATAAATTTTTAAGTATTAAGAATAGATGAGAAGCATTTGAGATTTTTAATTCTTTTCTCAATCCTTTAGGTATGAGCTGGTTTTTAGCTAAGAAGAAAGCATAGGAACAGCCATCTGTAGTAGATGTACTTTTTGGAGTTAACTTTGTAGTCAAGAAGATTGGAGAAGATATACTTGTTGAAGGTAGGGCTAGGACGCTGAGCGATATTATGCGTCTTAAACGTTTAGCTGAAGAGATCTTTAATGAATTGATTAGAGAGTATGAAGGTAAGCGAGCTAGCCCAGTTACTCTTAGACATCGCTGATGTAGGTATAAAGCTCTACGAGTGGCAGAAGAGATGGCTGGATGATGATAGCCGATTTAGAGTTATGTTAAAATCAAGAGCTGTGGGCGGAAGCTTCATAATAGCAATCGAGTCAATTATCTGGAGTCTTCTAAAACCATCCTCGATAACGATACTATTAAGTTACTCACATAGACAGAGCATGGAATTATTTAGAAAAGTTAAAGAACAATTATCTAGATTCAAGAATAAGAAAGTAAAGATAGAAGACGAACTCTACTCTCTTGATGCTGTCTCTAAGGAATCTAGAACTGAGATTATATTCAAGAATCTTAGTAGGATTATATGTCTCCCAAACAACCCTGATACAATACGTGGATATAGAGCAGACCACGTATATGTAGATGAAGCAGCGATGTTTAAGAACGACTTAGAGATAAAGGCTGCAGTAATACCGATAATAGCTGGAAGATCTGGTAGATTATCATTAATCTCAACTCCAAAGGGTAGGAGAGGATGGTTCTATGAAGGATGGATGAGCAACATCTTCTCTAAACACTATGTCCATTATAGAGATGCACCCCACCTTACCAGTGAAGATATTGAAGGACTCAAGAAGAGTATGTCCCACATAACCTGGATGCAAGAGATGGAGATGGAGTTCTTGGATGAATTGAATAGCTTATTTCCAAGCGAGCTAATAATCTCTTGTCTAGAAGATTACCCATATAGTGACTCTATTGAAGGAGGAAATTGGGGACCACTATATGTTGGAGTCGATCTAGGTCGGTATAGAGATTCTACAGTAATAGTTGCTGTAGAGAAGAAATCTGAAGAGAACATGAAGGTAGTCTTCGTCAAAGAGTTCTCGGGAGTAGACATGGTATATCAGAGAGAATACATATCGAGACTCATTGAGGCAACATCACCCATAAGATTAGTAATAGATAAAACAGGGTTGGGGATACCTATTTACGACTTCTTAACAGAGAAATATGTAAATGTTGAAGGATTAACTTTAACCTCAAACATGAAAGAAGCAGTAATCTTAAATCTCTATAACTATATGAAGTCTGGAAAACTTAAGATCCCAGTAGATTGTGAAGTTCTCATAAGACAGCTACACCAATTTCAGCGGATACAAGATAAGCATGGAAGAATTAAGTATGAAGCATCTACAGGAGCTCATGATGATTATGTGATCGCTCTAGCCTTAGCAGTTTACGCAGCGACAAGCCCACCCAGTAACATCAAGATAAAAGAAATCTGGAGATGGTAAATCAGTACATAGAGAAGAATCTCTTCTCAAAGATTATAGTATTTAAGGAAAATCATGACTTATGAAGCTTCTTGAGAGATTCTTCAAATCAAAGAAAGAAGAGAAGGGTCTAGCTGAAGTAATATACGGGTGGAGATGGGGTGAGCCTAAACCACTTGACCAAAAACAGCTACTTGAGCTTGTAGAAGGAACACCTGATCTAAGAGCTGCTATAGAAGCATTAGTAAACGCATCGATTGTTAATGGTTGGATAATCGTTGGGGAAGATGAAGAGAAGGAGAAGGTTGAGAGGTGGATAGCAGAGAGAGAAGATGAGTTCATAATGTTCTTAAGAAACTTGGTTATGAGCTCGCTAATCTTCGGTGAAGCATACGTTGAAGTATTTGCAGATCCAGTATTCAAAGTCTTAGATACATATACAGTAGAGGCAGTTAGAGATGAGTATGGAAAGGTTGATGGATATATTCAAAGAATAAATGGGAGAGAAGTTGTATTCAGCTCAGAAGAGATAGTACATCTTGTAATGCATCCTCTGGGAACAAGAGCCTACGGATCACCGATAATCTCATCTCTCAGAAGAGTTCTAGAAGGACAGATGTATGCAGAGCTGCTCATAAGAGATGCTTTTATGAGGAAAGGAGTCCTAAGCAAGGTTTTCATAATGAAGAGTGGAACAGATGCAGACTTTGAGAGAATTGTAAAAGCAGCTGAGCAATCTAGACCTGGATCAAGCTTCATACTAAAAGGAGATATCAGTATACAAGACCTAGGACATCCATTTAAAGAACTCCAAGTACTAGATATATTGAATGAGTATAGGCAGAAGATAGTAACGGTTACAGGTGTACCAGAGATAATACTCGGAATAACTAAAGCCGCAACTCTTGAAACTTCTAGAAATCAGATAAATGCTTTCACTATGAAGGTTAAGAGTATCCAGCAGATCGTATCTGCTGCTGTTACAAGTGCTTTAAGAAGGAGGATAAAGACTAGAGCAAGATTCAGGTTACTCGAATGGACTAATCCTGAGCAAGAGACAAGGATACATGTTATGAGAGTCCAGTCAGGGATCGAGACGATCAATGAGGCTAGAAAAGCACTTGGATTAAATGAGATAGACCATCCTCTTGCGAATACTCCAATCCCATTTATTCAACTAGTTAGTAGAAACAATCCATCAATTTTCAGCATAGAAGAAGTGGTTGAACGATTATTAGAAGAGTCTAGGCAGATGATTCCTGAGAAGAGTTTAAGTAAGGAGATAGATTAAGGGTTAAAGAAGAGATATAGACTTCCACTGTCTTCTGAAGCTCTTAACAACATTGTACTTAGAAGTAATTGATGGAACAGCATCTTCTGTTCATAATCTATGGGACAGTATTGTCGTTAATGTATATTATCAACTTACTGGTAAAATTCAAGAAGAGAAAGATTAAGAAGAAGAACTGGGAAGAAGATAAGCTTCTACTCTTCTTCTTACTAGCTCAATCGATTATCTTCCTATCAACTATAATAGTAAATTCAGTATACAGACCGAGCTCCTACACAATAATACTTATAGAATATATAATCAATCTCTCTATTTTCATACTAACATTTCTCGAATCACTGAATAGAAGAAAAATCTCAGCAATAGTAGCCTCCACAACAATTCTCCTAATCTTCTTTTTCATATAGCGTTCTCAATGAATAATAAGACTACCTCTACACACTATTATCTCTTCTCATGAAAAAACCTTGCAAGCTCTTTAAACTTTCTCCTCCTTCTAAATGAGTATACTATTGGAAGTATTGTAGATAGGATGGTTAAGATATCTTTAGCTAGATCTTTATCGATTAGATTGAATATGCTGAATAATGCGATTATCAGTCCAAAAACTATGAGTAATATTTCTATGATCGATGAGAACATTATCAATACTAACGGAGAGGCTGGTTAAGTCTATTAGAAATATCATCTCGAGAACATATCTAGTCAAGAATCTTAAAGGAGATATAATGATTATATCTAGCAGCTGTAAAATATGTAGTCATATAGAGAGAGCTAGAATAGATAGAAAGATGATCTTCTTTAATGTGCTCTTAAGTAAAGTCGCTGAAACGTACAACATCAGTTTGGAAGACTTAGTTAAACATTATGTTAAGCATGTAGTTAAAGTGGGAGGAGATACGGGTATTTTAAGTAGCATCTTTAGGAAACGCTTTGTAAGATATGTAGACCTACAAGAAGAACTCTTAAAGTTGATCGATAGGTTGAATGCACTCTTTAAGATGCTTGAGAAATTTGATGAAGGGTCTTTAGATATATTGAAGACCAAGCCTACTCCGAGAGACTATATCGCCTCGATAGATAAGAGGAGAAAGATAATTGAAGAGATCAGAAAAACATTGTCTATCATAAATAAGATTAGGGATGGAGTAAAAGATGAAAAAGATGTATCAGACCTTTTGAGAAAGCTTAGAGAGAAAAACGTATAACAATAATAGTTTTTATACTTCATCTATTACTATCTGCCCTCTCTTTAACTTCTGTTTTACCTCCGGTATCTTTGCGGCAGCATATATATGTCCACAGCTTACTGTTCTACACCTACTACAGAAAAGCGTCTTCTTACTAATATCGTACAATAACTCTACAGTCTCATTCAATAAATCATCCCATACAGTTATCGAGCTATTTCTAAAATTAAAATGGATTATCTTATTATACCCGTGAGTATAAGCCCACTCTATGATTATCGACTCAACTAAATCTGTTTTATTCAATCCTCTCTCTCGAGATACCTTCTCTAATAGTTCATCTATCTCTGGCTTTAAACGTATAGTCCATCTTTCAGTTCTACCTATATTTTTACGTCCCATGTCTAACCAATTTATGATATCGAAAAGTAGTTAATTAAGATATATATACTATGTGATGTAAATATATATGCGAAAAAAGGTGACATAAATGGTGTCAGATAAAATGCATTTAAAAGATTCAGAGACCCAGAAAGTTAAAGAAAATTTAATAAAATTTAAAGAAGATAAAAAAAGAGATCAAAAGTTTGTTGGAGTGGTCTTACCGCTAGATGTGTACAATAGATTGGAGAGTATTGCTCGTGTGGAAGATAGGAAGATCTCTCAACTTGTGCGGTTAGCTATTAGAAGGTACTTGAAGGAGAGGCAAGATGCCGAAGTTAAAGAATAAGGTTGCGGCCGTTAAACAGATTACAAAGACAGCCATAATATTAAAGGAATGTCTAGACAATAAGCTTGGAGAATGGAATGAAGCAGTAATAGGTAGAGGAGAGTTGAGAGAGGTATTGGGAAGACATGGAGATAGGCTTAAAGATGTCTTTACGCTTGCATTAAAGAAATTCAATGTAAAACACTTTCTAGACCCTGAAGGTGAAGTAGAGATAATAGTTGAAGATTATGATAAACCATTACTAAGGATAAAGAGGTTGAGGAAATGGAGGTCCAATGGATACCGGTAAATTCTTTAAAGATCGCAGACTACAATCCTAGAGAAGTTAGAAGTCCAGAGATCATCCAAGGAATAATCGAGACTTATAGATCAAAGAAGATCATCAAACCACTACTTGTTAGAAAGATAGCTGATGAAGAGTATGAAGTATTCGATGGTGGGACTAGGCTAGAAGCCTTGAAGCTCCTTAATGTAGATAAAGCACCATGCCTAGTATACGAATGTAATCGTAAAGAAGCAATAGAGATAGCAGCGATAATACATACAAATCGAGAAGAGCTAACATCAGCTGAGAAGGGAAAGTTCATCTTAAGATGTATCAATGAGGGTGTGTGGAAGAATGTAGAGGAAGCATCTAGAGGATTAGGAATCTCAAAAGATACAATCTATGATTGGATTAAGGAAGCAAAGATCCGAGTAGGCGATTCATTTACTCATCTAAAGAAGATTCTCAATAAGGATGTTAGGAGATCATTAGCTATGATGCCGAAACCTGTTAGAGATAAAGTAATAGAGGAGCTCTCTACTCTCAGAGAAGAGATTATTGAGAAGATTAAGAGAGATCTACCATCGATTCTCAAAGAGATTGCTGATGTTGCAGGAGATATAGATACAGATGAAGTAATCAAAGATTTTAGATTGAAGATCTCTAGTATTATTGAGAGTGGATCTGGCTATCTTACTAGATTTAAAGGTTCAAGTGGGCTGTTCTACGAGATCGAGGAGGTTGAAGATAATATACTGATTAAAGTATCTGGAAAAAGTTCAATATACCAACAGTTAACTATACCTAGAATCGATGTAAAAGAGTTTGTAAGAAAGCTCTCTAGATTTACATTAGGTTAACATATATAGATTCTAAGGCATAATCTCAACTGTATTATTATACTCTGGGTATGCTAGGTCTCTAAGCTCAAGACCTATCTCAGAGACCGCACTCTTAATTTCTTCTAGATTTTCTTTAACCAAATCTATAAGATATTTTGAACAAGAACATACTGCCTCTACTCCTTCTTCACCCCATAATCTCTCGATATGAGTATAGAGGCATCGAACTCCACATATCTTCAGATAACTGCATGAGATACATGGCTCATGGATAACGTTTCTTCTACTCTCTAGTTCTTCTCTTGAGATCTTCTTCAAGCTGCCTATCTGAGACCATTCTTCAGAGACTGCTATAGGGCATGAAACCACTCTACCATCGGTTAATATAGTGAAAGATCCAGCGCCTGAACCGCATGGAGGAAATGGCCCATCTTCAATAATCCTCTTTAATACTCCTTGAAATGGAGCGATACCATCTACAAACCCTTCTCTCAATCTATTTATCCATTCATTCATTAATCTTGCTAAACCTATTTTATATTCTTCTATCCATCCCCATAGATTCCTCCATGGTCTCGTCCATATGAAACTAAGCTGCCAGTGAATATGGTTGAATAGATCTGTTAAGAGAAGATGTTTAACATCTTGATATATGTCGCTGTCTTCTGTTATGGTCATTCTCGCTACTATGTCTCCTCTATAACCTTCTCTTCTAATCTTCTTGATGTTCTCTATAACCTTCTCATAAACTCCACGACCTCTATTTTTATCTGTCAACCTGCTTCTACCATCTAGTGAGACAAGTATCGTATCTATTCTATGGAGATAGCTCTTATCCATGGTATGTAGTAGGAGACCATTGGTTTGTATAACCCATCTACTTGCGGAGAGATTATCCATAACTTCTTCTATGAATTTGAGGTTTAGGAGAGGTTCACCACCATAGAAAGCTATAACATCATCTCTTCCAACCACGTTCTTTAGATCGTCTAACGTATACTCAACATTCCATGGAACTATTCTCGGATCAAAACTACCACCACAATAACTACAGTTAAGATTACATCTACCAGTAGTATAGATTATAAAGAGCATCCTAAAAACAGTTGAGAAGTCAAGCTTATATAAAGATAACTTCATGCGTCTACATGGAGTTCGTATATTGCTGTATTGCCGGAAATGGAGTAAGGTCATGTTAGCTTGGAATCAGCTTATCAATACTGCAGGTCTATAGCCAAAAGCAATTTATATCAACATTCTCAGATACACCTAATACTACACATATTTACCTAGGATTCCTCATCACCATCTTAGATCAAAGCCTCAATATTATTGATAGGGAAACATCTTTAAGAAAGATTTCAATATAGATATCGGCAAAACAAAAAATCGTTATATCTAAGAAGGAAAACCTAATAATTGAAGATATCATGTCTTCATGGGAGCCGGCGTAGCTCAGCCTGGTAGAGCAGCGGGCTGTTAACCCGTTGGTCGGTGGTTCAAATCCACCCGCCGGCGAACTTATACACCTCGATGAATGAATAACAATAAAATTTATTATATCTTATTTTATTTTGTTTTTAGATTTTTAGGTTTACTGTGTTCACCGTACTTCATCATCAATATTTTTGATAAGCGATTCTTTAGCTGGAGCCTAGAGAAAATATGATCATCTCTTCTCTGAAAATTTACTTAAAATAAGATGGCTGCTTACACTATTTTAGCTCTTCTTTATCTATCTTTGTCTCTACTTTTGTCTGTGCTTCTAGTATAGATTTTAGTAATTCTCTAGGTTCTAACTCTACTTTTGCTCTCCATCCTACTGTTAATACATCGTCTTCAGTCTTGTTGATATATCCTCTCCTTATAGCTCTCTCAAGATATGTCTCTGCTTTCCATTTTGGGAGCTTTGTCTCTAAGACCTCCATAACATCTTTAACTGATGCTTTTCCACCTCTACTAAATATTATCGACAATGTTATCGCGAGTACTGCGATCTCATCTATCCTATACTCTGAGGTTACTAGGTCGGACATAGTCAATGGATGGGTTAGGGTTACGTAGAATTTAGCTCTATCTAGGTCTTGGCTAGACTCATCTTCAAAGACAGTCTTTACCTGTAATCCAAGCTCACTCAGTTTATGATTTAGTAATTCAAGTATCTTCATATAGTTTTTTCCTAGCCTATTCTTTAACTCCCATCCTCTCACCCCTGGATTTCTATGGCTTCTGAAGAACAGCATAGTCGCAGCGATCATTAATTTCCTAGATATCTTTTCTTCACCGCTCATTTACTTCCCCCCAAGCTTATGACAAGCGACATCACGTTCTTTCTAGAAACCTTGTTATCATTTGGAATCAATCTTATCTCATTTTTTAAAGGATTCCTCTTAACTTCTACATACCCTTCTGTAATCAAGAAGCTTAGAGTATACGCTCTATCATACGTTTCCTCTAAACTCTGTCTAAGTATGAATCTCCAGTAATCAACTTCACCAACTTTTCTTGCTTCCTCGACAAGTTCTTGAAATAGTTTCTTCATCTTTTCTTCCATCTCCTCTTTTTCTTTCTCTAAAGCTATACGGCTTAGTTCAGCTTCCTTGTCTGTGAGCTTCCAACCAAATGTCTTCTCTTCTCTTCTAGGTGGAAGGCTTAGGAAATGATCTATTCCATGTTGTATTCTTTGAGGTGTTAGCTGACCGAGTGAGATTATTGGAGACCATACCTTTAAGAATGCTTGAACTATAGACTTCTTATCTAATGCTGCCAATCGTGAAGAGATCAGTTGGGAATCTATAAAGAGGGATCTAGCTTTATCGGTGAGCCACTTATTTTGGAGGGCTATTATTGTAGCGATCTTGTAGAGAACTTCTGCATCTAGAGTATAATACTCTAAGCTAGGATTTTCTTCAAGCATCTTCTTAAGCTTAAGTAATAATTCTCTAACGTCTACTGTGAATGGATCTATCCCCTTCTTCTCAACGTTCTCTAGTATCGAGATTATCCTCTCAACTTCTTCTCGACTATATGCTCTAGATATCTTATTCACCGACTTTTCCCACCATAGATCTTCCACTAATATTTTGTACTACTAGGATGTTTACATCTTCTTCTACTGGAAGCTTTCCAGGAGTAATTATAAAGTACTGTGAATCTGAAGAGTTCTTAGCAGAAGCTATAATTAACTTGACCATTCTCTCTCTATTCAGTGGGTCTAGGTGGACGTCAAATTCATCTACTGCTCTGAAAGGAGATTTAACATAGTTCTGCAAAGCTAAGAGGAATGCGAGTGTGGCCACGATCCTCTCTCCACCACTTAGAGTGTATGCATCGAGTAATACGGGTCCCGCACCTCTAAACCCAACAAATAATTCTAGATGAGCTTCTTCTGGATTCTCCAAATTTCTTAACATAATCTTCCCGGCTCCATCTACGTAAGATAATATAGCATTATATCTAGGCTCTACCTCACTTATTACTTGTCTTAGGAAGTTTCTCCAATTCTCTTTTCTATGCTCTACTTCTTCAAGTGCTTTCTTAAGATTTTCTTCAACCTGCTGAGATTTAACTTCAGTCTCTCTATATCTTGCATCCGCTATCAGGTACATGTCTTCAGCTTCTGGAGATATTTCTCCTAGAGAAGCAATCTTCAAAGTAACGGTCTTTATATCTTCAATTATCTCTGATGTTCTCCTAATGTTTTTAGGTCTCTCCCCTATAACCAGAGCCTTAGCTATCTTCTCATTTCTCAGAGATTCTAGTCTACTGATCTCTGAATCTATCTTCTTAATTGCATTCTGGTTTATCTCTAACTTGTATCTTGCTAAAGCTTCTGCAACGTACTCCTCAATAGTTGATTCAAGCTTCCTCTCAAAAGATTCTAGAGACTCTTTACTCTTAAACAATTCTAATAATTCTTCTCTCAATTTCCCAGCTTCTTCATGATGGTAATCTACTTCTCCTCTTAGTTTCAAAGCCTCTATCTTGAGCGCCTCTCTCTTTTCTTGCAATCTATAGATATCTTCTTCTACTTCTTGGACTTCAGCCCAAGAATACTCAAGTTCTAGATTCTTCTTCTGTTCTTCGAGCATATTCTTCTTTACTAGTTTCTCATATTCGTCTCGCCAGTACTCTACAGCTGCCTTAGCTTCATCTAATGCTCTCTTAAGAGTCTGGGCTTCGGAGATCGTATTCTTCAGCTTCTCCTCAGCTTCGATTATTCTACGTCTAAAATGCGAGGCTCCAATAGCATCTTCAACCATCTTCAGTTTCTCGATATTACTCTTTGCTGCAAATTGTTCTATCATGTTCTGATGCATAATTATCAACATGTTGTTCGGGTTTATTCCAAGCTGTTGGAGGAGATACTCAACTTCTGCCTTTGTCTTAAATCTATTATTTACGTAATGCCAGTAATCTCCATTCTTCTTGATGTATCTAGTTATTACCAGCTGGTCTGAGTTTATCCACGGTATAGGTCTCTCACCATCTACTTCTTTATTATCAAATACTATAGACACTCTAGCAGATTCTTCACCTCTCCTAATGAGGTCGCTTAACCTCTGGCTCCTCTCTGTATATGTCTGACCTAGCGCTACTGCTATCCCTAAGAGTATACTCGATTTACCTGCACCATTCGGTCCAGTAACTATATTTATCCTAGGGTTCAAAGGTATTCTAGAGTATTCGTGACTCATGAAGTTCTCCAAGATTACTTCACGGATATAGGTTCTCCTAGATGATGTTCTTTCTCTAATGGCTTCAACAGAGCTTTCAGATACACCCATTCTAGAATCCCTTCTATAAGACTAGTTATTAAAGGATCTTATATGTTACTATAAGCGAGTGTATGCAACTTGTAGTATATTTAATAAATCTTTTTTTATCTAACTTTTAAATGCTCTCAGTAGATCGTGATATTTTTAACTTGTATTCTTCTAAATTCTTATGTTTGTGCTAGTTGGTTAGAAGGAAGGTAAAATAGGGGTTTTGGCCATTTTATTTAGATGGGAGCGGTTAGAGGTATATGGTTAAGATAGAAGTTAAGACAACTCTAGAACGTTTTAGAAAGTTCATCATACTAAATACGTGTAAATCTTTTATACCTCCCAGCTACTTCAAAGATCCAAGTATCTTCCCTGAAAGAGATCAATCTCAAGGTTTAATATATATCGAAGCAGTCTCAAAGATCGATCTAGATACAATTAGGAATATAAAATTCACTAAGGTCGCGGAGGTTCTTGGAATAATCTACAAGTCTAAGAGTGGTAATACAGATCTCAGATGGAGGCAGATAAAGGGAGTTGTAGGAAAGGTTGTAGGTGAAGCTTCTCCAAATTCGATCGTTAACATGATCGAAGCAGGTATCTTAACTAAAAATTCAGTTAAGAAGATGCTTGAGCAATTTACATCTCAGTTGAGTCAGCATGAGGGAGGAGAGATAGAAGAAGAACGTGATAGAAAATCTAATAACATTGATAATAATCTCTTATAGATAATTAAAATCTAGATCGTTGCATTACTCTTAATTTTGATCTACAGTTTTGACACATCTCCCAAGATTTATAATCTGTATCACCTATCCAGCTACTGAAAGCCATTACACATCTCTTATCCTTGCAGTGGGTTAGATTATGTAGGTGACCAACTTCATGAACAGCTTCTTTCATCGATCTTTCAATAAAGATTTTACGGTCTGGCTCTAAACCATAGAATTCCTGTCTTAATCTATAGGTAGAGATCACTGCGACTCCTTGCCAAGCTAAACCAAAGATATAGTTAAACCCTGAAGCATATATGTCTTCTTTAACTATTAGGAGTAAGTATTCACCTTCTCCACGTTCTCCACTGTACATCTGGATTAGCTTCCATGCATCATACTGATTTCTCCTACTATTAAAACAACGGTAGTCTAAGATTTTTTCTACTTTTTCTACATCTACATCTAGCTCATACATCTCTCTTAATATATTGGATATAGCTTCTAACATCTCTTTATCATCTAATTCGGATATTATCCTAATCTTCAACCAAGCTCTGTGAGACGATTAGATAAACGATAATATATAAACTGTACCATCTTTCTCATAGTATTACTTTTAAGCTTTAATTTTTATAGACTTGGGTATCTAGACTAGTAGTGTCTAAATTTTTTAAATACTATGAAAGAGATTATTTGTGGTGTACGTATGGGTAAGAAGGTAGCTCTTATTAAAGGGGATGGAGTGGGGCCAGAGTTAACAGCATGTGCTCTAACTGTTCTCGATGCTGTTAATCCAGATATAGAGTTAATTCCTGTTGAGGCTGGATATGAGTGGTGGCTTCAACATGGTGGACCTTCTCTCATCCCACCTAGAACATGGGAGATAATTAAAGAAGCAGACGCTATAATTAAAGCTCCTACTACGACTCCTGCAGAACCAGGTGCACCGAGAAGTGTTGCTGTAAGTATTAGACAAAGTTTAGATCTATATGCGAACATCAGGCCTATAAGAACTTTTAAAGGTTTACCAAGTCCATATGGAGAGCTAGACTTTATTTGTGTTAGAGAGACTACTGAGGGGCTCTATAGTGGGATAGAGCATAGGCTTACACCGGATGTCGCTATAGCGGTGAGAAAGATTACTAGAAGACAATCAGAGAGAGTTGCTAGGAAGGCTTTCACTTTAGCGAGAGAAAAAGGATGGAAGAAAGTAATAGTTGTTACCAAGAGAAATATAATGAGAGAATGTGATGGAATATTCATAGAGTCTGTAGATAAGATCTCGAAAGACTTTCCAGAGATAACTTATGAAGAATACTATATCGATAACATGGCTCAACAGTTAGTGAAGAATCCAGATAGATTCAATCAGAATGTAATTCTTGGAACAAATTTATTCATGGATATTATTAGTGAAGAAGCTGCAGGGCTTATTGCAAGTATAGGGATGATATATTCTGGAAACTTCGGTGATGAGAAAGCGATGTTCGAGCCAGCGCATGGGAGCGCTCCAAAGTATAAGGGACAGGATAAGGTTAACCCTACGGCCACAATACTCTCTGCTGCTTGGGCTTTAGAATATCTTGGAGAAAAGGAGAAGGCTAGAGCGATATTCCAAGCTACGGAAGATGTTATAGCTGAAGGAAAGGTAGTCACATACGATCTAAAAGGTAATGCTAAGTCTTCTGAGATGGCTAGAGCAATAGCAGAGAGAGCGGCCAAACTACTTAAGCGCTAGATCTTCTTTTCAACCTATTTCCACATCTAGGGCATGTACCTCCTCTAAAAACTCCGCCCACCCATCTACAACTAGGACAGTAAGAGATCCATCTAATCTTCTTACTTATACCTCTATGTATTATTTTTTCAACATCTATATCGAATGCTAGAGCTATATTCTGAATAGAGTAGTCTGCAGATACTATAACTGGACGCCAGCCCTTCTCTTTAAATTCTATAGCAAGCGCTAAGAGTTTAACATCGGCTTCAGAGAGATCTTGTTCACCGATCTCATCCATCTTCTTCTTAACCATCTCGATATACTCTTCTGAAGGATCGATAACTCTCGGACCAGCTCCTTCTCTTATTACAGTAGCTCTATAAGGTGCAGCCCCACCATATTTTACCTCATTTAATACTTCTCTACACGTTATCTGTGATTCTTCAAGTGATGAGAAGCCGAATATTATTGCAGAAGCATCGAGAACGTAGATCTTCTTCTTCGAATCGATCAACACACTTTACCTTACCTACTTCACAAGATAATTTATCAACCTATGATTTAAATCTCTTCTTAAGTCTTCTAGCAAAGCTTTCACCATCTCTGAATCTTATAAATGATACATAATCCTCAGATTTTCTAACTTCAAGTTTTACATACTTTTTAAACGTTCGCTGCGTATGTCCATCTATCAGTATCTGTATATCGGTATTTGATTCAACTGTTATAGTAAAATTATTGGTAAGGGAGAGTACTACTGATCTTATGTTGGTTAATGGGCAGACCGGTACCAAGACTGCTGATTCAAGATGATCGTCTACAGCTGGTCCACCTGCTGAGAAAGCGTATGCAGTTGATCCAAGAGGTGTTGAGATTATTAATGCATCTCCTACCCCGTTATACAGTTCTACATCATTCCTCTCAACTTTAAATTCAATTATCTTACCGGGGACAACCGTGGAGATGTATGCTTCATTAAGTGCGTCAGCTATCTTTTTTCTATCTATCAAGAATGAGAGCATTATGGCTTTCTCTATCTCATATCTTCCTTCTAGAACATCTTCAACAGCTTTTAGAGATCTTTCAGGCTCTACCTCCATCAAGTATCCTCCTCTTCCATAGTTTATTGTTAGTATCGGTATACTCGGTCTAGGTAGAATACTTACACTCTTTAACAATGTTCCATCTCCACCTAAAACTATTAACGCTTCCGTATCTGCTGGAATACCTCTTTCAACAGTATCTTCTATCTGCATTGAATCAACTATAAATCCTCTATTCTTTATCATCATCTCCAGTTCTCTTGCTTTCTCTACTGCTTTAGGTTTGCGTACTGTATAGACGATAAAGTAGCGTGAACCCATCTATCCCTTAAAATTTTAGTACTTGTTACCCCTTAACTTTATCCATAGCTAAGGCTTGAATGAGATAATACTGTAGCCTCGAATATATACTCGATAGTAACATTTAGCGTATAGAATATTGTCTAGATACCTTATACTTAGGGTTAAGATTTAAAGAGTGCTACTTCTATATTAGATTCGATGTCTCGTGGCGAGTTTTTAGTATATGTCGATGGAGAGTATATTCCAAGATCTCAAGCAAGGGTCTCGGTATTTGACCATGGTTTTCTCTATGGTGACGGCGTATTTGAAGGAATTAGATGTTACGATGGTGTAGTCTTCAAACTAGTTGAGCATATAGATAGGTTATATGAATCAGCTAAATCCATTATGCTCGATGTACCTATGAAGAAAGAAGAGATGGTGAACACTGTCTTAGAGACTATTAGGAAGAACGGTCTGAGAGATGCTTACATTAGACTCATAGTGACTAGAGGTGTTGGAGACTTAGGGCTAGATCCTAGAAAATGTAGTAAGCCATCTATAATAATTATTGTCCAGCCTATGGAGCCTCTTCTAGGTAGAGAAGTAAGAGAGAAAGGCGTTAAGCTAATAATCTCATCAGTGAGAAGAGACCGGGTAGATGCCACGAGCCACCAAGCTAAAACATTAAACTACCTTAATAGCATACTAGCAAAGATTGAAGCTATAAATGCTGGAGTAGATGATGCAATTCTTCTAGATGATAGAGGTTTCGTATCAGAGGCAAGTGCAGCAAACTTATTCATCGTAAAGAATAGTGTTATATCTACTCCTCCGCAGACTGCTGGAATACTTCCAGGGATAACTAGATCTGTAGTAATAGAGTTAGCTAAGAAGATAGGATACAGAATTGAGGAGAGAGATATTACACCGTATGAACTATATACGGCTGATGAAGTATTCTTAACGGGTACTGCTGCAGAATTAGTTCCAGTAATCGAGATAAGTAAGAGAAAGATAGGAGACGGGGTTCCCGGACCTATCACGAAGAAGCTGATAGAAGAATTCGATAAGGTTAAGAGAGATCCATCATATGGAGTAAAGGTTTATTAAAGATAGGTTTAGAAATTCGCAATTCATGATGAGCATACTCATATTTTTACGTCTTCTTCAGATAGGAGTATTTCTGCAACCCATTTAGCTACTTTCCCAGTTACATCTGGACACTTATCTCTGTGACCACCCATCTCCTCGAACTTTCTATATTCTTCAGGATCCCATAGATTAAATGATCTTCCAAAGATCTTTGTCTGAACATCTCTACAGATACAACTTCCAAACTCTTTTACGAATTTATCGTGGAGCTCTTTCGCCTTCGAGTAGGATTTAAGGAATCTACCTTTCCCCATGTCTTCGATGCTTCTACCAAAGAAGTATCCTAGAGCCAAGGCTCCTCCAGCAAGTGCACCACATGTACCGTCTCCACTTAATCCTAGACCTCCTGCCAAGCTGTGAGCAGATTTAATCACGATGTCTATTCTATCGATGTTGAAGACTTCACGTATTGCTCTTAATACAGCTTGAGGACAACTTCCAAACTCGGCTTCGTACTTGAATGCAAGATTATAAGCTCTCTCTAGAATACTCAAATCAAACACCTTCCTAGTATAAACATCCTAATAGGTTTTACAAATGTATTTCTCAATAGGACTCAATCTTAATCCTACTTAGAATCGAGATACCTCTATTAAAGAGATTTAAACTAGATTATGATGAGGAGACACTTGGTATAATTGATCCTTGGATTCATCGTATACGTGACTTCATATATAAAGCTTCTCGATATATTCAACCGCATAGTTCATAATTAAAGCTTATATTGGAAGTAAGATTTTAGCATATTAAGGGTTGAAGAAGTATTCAGGTGGTTAAATGAAATACTTCTCTGAGAATTATGGAGTTCTCCTCAATTATATTGGAGGAAATTATATAGAAGCTTCAAGCAGTAGATATCTACAGTCATTCGACCCTGGATTAGGAAAGGTTATCGCAGAGGTCCCAATCTCTTCTAAAGAAGATGTTGATAAAGCTGTTTCTTCTGCTCTTGAAGCATTTAATAAGTGGTCTAACCTTCCCATACTCGATAGACTACAGTATTTAGTGAAGTTGAAGATCATAATTGAAGAGAGAATAGATGATTTAGTCTTTATGATTTCTCAGAATGTTGGTAAAACTGTTAGAGAAGGTCGAGGGGAGATTCAGAGGACTATTGAAGCTATAGATTCTGCTTTAGGGATACCACATCTATTCATGACAGTACGTAAGATAATGAACATAGTTAAAGCTGAACCTGAGATCGATATGGAGATGGTCCGTGAACCTATAGGCGTCTTCGCGATAATATCTCCATTCAATTTCCCGATAATGATCCCCATGTGGTTCATACCTATGGCGGTTACTCTAGGAAACACAGTAGTAGTAAAGCCTAGTGAACTAGACCCTGTTCCCATAACATTCTTCATGAGATTGTTTAAAGAAGCTGGATACCCAGATGGTGTAGTGAATCTAGTTAATGGAGATGCATCTACAAGCCAGTATTTGATAGATCATAAAGATGTTGCAGGTGTAGCTTTCGTAGGATCTACTCCAGTAGCAGAGAAGATCTACTCTTCAGCATGCTCAAGAGGTAAGAGAGCTTTATGTCAAGCTGGTGCAAAGAATCCTGTAATCCTTATGCCTGACGCTGTACCAGAACCATCAATAGAAAACATCGTCTCCGGTTTCTTTGATATGGCTGGGCAGAGATGTCTAGCACCTGGACTACTGATTACAGTAGGTGAAGCATATGAGAAGTTTAAGCATCTGATTATCGAGAGAGTTAAGAAGATTAAGGTTGGATACCAACTACTAAATGAGACTGGTATAGGTCCTCTCGCATCTCTAAGAGGTCGAGAAAAAGTTGTAAAGATGATTAATAGAGCTTTAGAAGAAGGAGCAGAGATACTTTTAGATGGACAGGGTTATAGGGTTGAGGAAAAGTATTCGAGAGGATTCTATTTAGGACCTACGGTTCTCGATAATGTTACTCCTGATATGGAGATAGCTCATGAAGAAGTATTTGGTCCTGTTATGCCTATAATAAGAGCTTCAACCTTTGAGGAGGCGCTTGAGATAGCTAACAGTAGACAGTATGGGAATACTGGAACAATATATACTTCAAGTGGTAAATGGGCTAGAGAGTTTGCTAGGAGAATGAATGCTGGAAATATTGCTGTGAACATGGCCGTTGCTCAACCTAATCAATTCTTCCCATTCCCAGGGAGGAGGAAGAGTTTCTACGGAGTATTACATGGACAGATAGATGCTTTAGACTTTTTCACAGATAGAAAAGTAATAATGCAGAGATGGTGGTAGCATCTACAATCATCACCCGTCCACATCTTGATTAAGAGTAGATTAATAGATAAAGATTTCAAATATCTTAATGTATGTGTATAGACTGGTAGCCATCAAGATCACCATCCTAATAAGTTATATCATTTGATTGATGAACATGATCTCTAAGGAATATTTGTAGTAACTGTGGCCAGGATAGTATCTGCACATCTACACATGAACCTCTCTCTATTCTCTCTACTCCCTCAGGTATCTCTATAAATCCATCAGACTTAAGTATTGGGGTAAGCATGGATGAATCTCCCAAGATCGGGTTAGCGGTAAACGTATCTCCATCTCTATCCAGCTTTACAAAACGTATTCTCTTAAACGATCTATACTCTTTAACTATGAGAGTTTCATCCATCTTCGCATGTATCGTTGGTAGTATCTTTTTTGGTGAGAGTCCAGACATATAGTATATCAGTGGGATCAACGTGTAGATGGTTCCACAAAGAGTTGATTGGATGTGTCCAGGAAGCATTATAACTGGTTTCTTAGAGAAGACCAGTATACTCGTCGCTCTCCCAGGCTGAATTCTTAAACCTCTAGCTATTGGAATACTCTCTAGACATCTCGATAATGTTCTCCAACATAGATCTCTAACTCCAAGTGAGATACCTCCGATAGTTACAGAGATATCACTGTAATCTAGAGAATTCTTTACTGTTTCTAGTATGCGTTCAGGATTATCTGGAACTACCCCTATTATCTTAGGCATACCGCCGAACTCTTTAACATAGCTGGCAACGAGCTTCGTAGATGTCTCAAGTTTCTTGCGACCTATTTCATCTAAGTTCTCTGTAAGCTCATCGCCTACAGCTATCAACGAGACCCTCGGCTTTGCATATACTTTGACCTTGAACTTCCTTATCTCTAATAGATACCTGATATCTTGAGGTCGAATAACATGACCTCTTCTTAAAATAACCTCATTCTCAAGTATGTCTGACCCTTTGAAGGTTACGTTATCTCCTTTTTTACAAGGTTTAATAATCTCTATGTATTCTCCATTCATTCTAACTCTCTCTAAAGGTATTACTGCATCAGCGTTCTTCGGAATTTTTGTACCTGTTACTACATAGACTGTTTCTCCATCACCAATAGATAGATCGTGTTCAACGATAGCTTCCACTCTTCCAACTACCTTAAGTCTTACAGGATTTGTAGTAGAAGCGCTTATCGTATCAGAGCTTCTCACTGCATATCCATCAAAATGAGCTACATCTTCTCTAGGTATAGAGAAAGGTGAAATAACGTCTTCAGCAAGAATACGTCCAAGAGATTCTAAAGAATCTACAACCTCTATTCCAGGATATATATTTGAGCTGGTTAAAATTCTCTCTAAAGCATCTTCTGGCTTTACATAATGAAAGAATTCGAGAGACTTGTTGAACATCATAATTTCTAAATTCAAGATTTATTAATACTTAACCATCTTACGCAAGTGAGTTTGAGGTGTAATCATACTGAAGACTTTTTATATCCTAGAAAAGGAGCATGGTTAAAGATGATAATTTCCCCTCTTATAGTCTTCAAATATTTTGTTGAATATAATCCCAGTCTCTTCAAAACTCTCCATCCTCAAATGTAGAATGATAAGATAACTATATTTAAGATTAGGATAATATCTAGTAGAGTATGTTATTGAGTCTTAGAAATGATTTACTAAGAGAGATCTTAGATCATTGTACGCATGCTTCTTTTGAAGAATGTTGTGGTCTACTGATTGGACGTAGGGTAGGAGATGAAGTAATAGTTGAGAAGATTAAGAAGGCTAAGAACATCTATCCATATGATAAGAGGGTTGGGTACATTGTAGATCCTCTAGATTACCTTGAAGCGGAAAAAGAAGCAGAGAAGAATAGGCTAGAAGTTTTAGGAGTATATCATTCACATATCTGGATAGGGCCGTCTCCATCTATGAGAGACTGGGAGCAAGCTATCCCAGGATACATCTACCTAATAATATCTCTTAATCCAGAAATATCGTATAAAGCGTGGATAATGGAGAAAGATGGAAAACGATTTAAAGAAGTAGAGATAAAGATAATTTAAATTCTTTCAACTATCTTTATCATCGATTATTGTTTCTTTCGGCTCAGCTCCCCCAGGGCTAAACTCATCTCTAGATAGACTCATCCCCTGAGTCCATCATCATCGCCAACACTAGATCATCTTAAACTCTATATATCTTTACACGGTTAATAGAAATACTCTTTAATGTAAGATTTTCTCTCTAGATTGTATGTCTAGTACTAGGAGAGTAGGTCGGCTGGCTGTTGGGGTAACTGGAGCAAGTGGAGTTATCTATGCTAAACGTTTTTTAGAAGTTTTGAAAATGAAGGACATCGAGGTACATTTAGTAGTGAGTAAAGTTGCTGAAAAGATAATTCAGTATGAACTTAATCTTACTAGAGAGTCTTTCGAGAAGCTTGCAAAATATAGTTATAGTGAAGATGATGTAGATGCACCATTAGCTAGTGGGTCTTTCAAGATTGACGGTATGGTTATAATACCTTGTAGTATGAAGACTATCGCAGGTATAGTGAGTGGATACACAGATAATCTGATACTGAGGACGGCGGATGTAACATTGAAAGAGAAGAGAAGGTTAATACTAGTCCCTCGTGAAACACCTCTAAACGTTATACATCTACGGAATATGTTAGAGCTAGCTAAACTTGGAGTAGTAATACTTCCAGCTATGCCTGCATTCTACCATAAGCCAGAGAAGATAGAAGACTTAGTAGACTTCATAGTAGGAAAGATACTAGATCTACTCGAGATAGACCACGATCTATTCAAGAGATGGAGTACATAGTCCTAACAAACATTTACTCAGTATACAAGAGTAGAAAGATTTCTAATCAATAACGTGGTTATGAGTTAGCTATAATTCTTTTAGAAATCATTTATTATACTTTAAATTATTCTTTATTAATGCTTCTCCAGTAGGTGTTATCTTATATCTGTAGGGTTTTCCTTCTCTAACTACTAGCCCTGTTTCTACCATCTTCTTTAAAAGCCTTGCGGTATGTTCTCTACTTAAACCAAGATTAATGCTAACCTCTCTAGCACTTAAAGGACCTTTTGTAAGGATCTCTAAAGCTTTAACGATACTTTCATTTATCTTTACTTCATCTTCTTGTTGTGATGTAGTCTGTGATGTCTGTGATTTGCTCACAGTTTTATCAACTCTATTCTTTAATTTAAGGAGGAGGATCGTATAGAGTATAGTCTGACCTATAAACAATATTGAAAAGATTGTTATAATAGTTGTGATATCAAGCTCCATATTGTTCACCTATTCTGTGATATCACGGAGCTTTATACTCTGCAACAATTCCAACCCACCTTCTATATCACCTCGACCAAGTTTCTCTACAGCTTCTAAGAGTCTTGATAAACCTGTATCACTCAAAATTCTTAAATATCTTAAAAGTAGTATTGTGTAAATACTCTTCTTTATATTGTTCATTGCTTGAGCTTTCGTTGTAGCATATGCTCCTTTCGAGACACCTCTAATAGATGCTTTAACCTCGGTATCTATCTTTTTACCATTAATCTGAGAAGCATACTCGATTAATAGTGTCTCAGCCTGTGGTTCTGTTAGAGAAGAACCTTTCATTAAGACTTCTAAAACTCCATCTCCCTCAATATTCAAACCATTCTCTTTAAGAAAATCTACTACCTTCTTTTTCAAAATCCTCCCCCTCCACGTTATACAAAAATGTAGACAAGCTAATATTTAGAAAGTTCTAGCAATCTAGGGAGAAGTAATATTGTAAGATCCTCCAGGTATAGTTCTCAGATAATATTGCGTATTTCCACTTATATTGGCTAGTTTATACCTTATATTGTTTCCCGTTCCATGTCTTTCTAAGAATCCTCTATCTGCAAGTCTTGCGAGATATGTTGATGCAGTTGAGAGGCTTAAAGGTTCACGGTATTCAGCAATATATGCTTCAACAACATCTCTTGAAGAGAAGAAGGTTAATGGGAAATATTTTGTAATTACTCTTGCTAACTTTGATAGTTTACTACTCTCAATAAAGTTAATGCTACTACTCTCATTTTGATGTCCACTATACAGTTCAAGGAAATCTGCAAGCTGTATAAGCTTCTCCCGGTCTATCCTACCCTCCATAATGAGGATAAGTCTATCTCCATCATCGTTAGTTAACTCTAGCTTTACCTTCTTCTTAGATGTCATCGAGGTCAATGTAGGTACATCGTTACGTTAAATCTACTAGATATAAATTTTCGATGGCCAAAAAATTGTAAATGTTCTCGATGTATTACTTTGGAGTTGTAGATGTATCTCCTCCAATCGATCTAATTACTTCAAGAATCGAGATAGCCATCCAGAATTGTGTTCTAGCAAAAACAGGCATATTAGGGTCGTTAATCACTTCTTCAATCATCTCGATCGCATTCGCAGCTCTAACAGCTATTGGGTACCTCTCATCAAATAATGAATCTGAAGCAGCTTTAGCAACCCTCCTAATATTCCTAGGGGTATTGGTATCGTTAGCTATACTCTCTAAGATCTGGACAACGTTCTCTCTCTTAGCTTCCCAACTCTCAGCTTGAGATTCTTCAGACATTTCTGACCCCCCGAGATCCTATGAGATATTTACTGATCCTATAATAAAAGCCTACTTACCGATCAAGGATTACAGAATATTAGAAGAATACTCTAAGCTCGTAGGAGAAAGATTTCTAGATTAGATCTTTGAGATAGGGAAGAAATTATTAATAAGGCTTGCTAAATTTACTTGAGATGGAGCTGGTCTACGTCTACTACTTAGTTGGGATGGCTTCAGCTTGGACTATCCTCTACTTTATAGTTAGATGGAGATGGGGCAGTGTATTGAAGGATTCACGAAATCTTAGATTCTATCCTCTATTCATCATGGTAAGATCTATCAAGCTCACCGAATACATAGATAAGATCTCATCTTCACGTAGATTATTCTGGAAGATTCTATCAAATCTCGGTTTATCAATCTCTATAGGTCTCTCATTCTTCGCATTATACTATCTAGTAGATAACTTGAAGACCTATCTATTTAGACCAGAATCTGTAGGTATAGGAAACATAGTGATCCCGCTCATAATAGGCGTAACGATAAGACTTGATCATCTACCCTACATGTTGATAGCCTTCGCCATAGTCTTGATAACTCATGAAGGAATGCATGGAATAGTTGCAAGACTAGAAGGAATAAAACTAAGATCTACAGGAGCTTTTATCGCATTCATCTTTCCAGGAGGATTCGTAGAACCAGATGAAGAAGACTTTAACAAATCTCCAACAATCTCTAAGATGAAGGTTGCTGCAGCAGGAAGCTTTGCAAACCTAGTAGTAGGAATATTGACACTTTTCTTGATAATGGGATTGTTTCTACCTACTGTTACTGGTGTAGTAGTTTTAGAGAGTTCTGAAGAAGATTATGGACCTAAACCTAACGAAGTCATCTACTCTATAAATGGTGTTCCCATAACTCCTGAGACACTTTTCCAAAATATTACTATAGTAGACTACTTGATAGTAGAGACGAATGTGAAGAACTATACTTATCAAGTAAAGAAGGCTATGACTATTCCAATCGGATGGGTGCTTAGAAGTATAGGAGTAATACGCGTAGATTACTATAGACCTACTGTATTCAATATCGGAGACCCTGAATTAGAGTACTCAATCTATAGAGCTTTATGGTGGCTTCAGCTGATCGCTTTCGGAGTAGCAATATTCAATATGCTTCCAGTGAAGATCCTCGATGGTCATCTACTGTACATGACGTTGATACAGTCTAAAGTGAAAGATGAAAAAAAGTTGAAGATAATAGACAACTCTATCACGATAGTATGCCTGACCCTCCTCGCGTTAAACATATTCTTCACATACAGAACATTTGGATTCTTTCAACTATGAAGAATTCTAATGCGACATCTCTTCAAGAATCATCTCTTCTAACTCACAGGCTCTACAAATCACTCTAGATGTAGGGTCTCCACACTTTACACACATATTACTCTCTTGAAAGTTCTTCTCAAATACTCTCTCAAAACTGTTTAAAGCAGAGAAGAGAGATCCTGGAAACCTCTCTTCATATTCTATTAAAAATGCTCTAATAGGATCTCTCATAGATGTCTCGGTATATGGACATACATATGTCTGGAATGGTATTTCAGAATAGTACGCGTATAAGACTACTTCATACTCTGGTATAAGTCTGAAGGGTGCAACTCTTGGAATAACTCCTTCAGCTTCTCTCCTAATACCTATAGGCGTGAATCTAGTATCTCCACGGAAGATATTCAATATATATGTCTGAACTATGTCATCTAAAGTATGGGCCGTAGCTATAACCGTGGCTCCAACTTCTTTAGCTGCAATTGTTAAAGCCTTTCTCCTAAGGACTCCACATATAGTACATGGTCGTAAACTTAATGATTCCACAATACCTTCTTCAACTACTTCAGTTAAAGTGAATCCATACAATTTCTTAAAGCTGAGGATATGGTGAGGTATGCCGAGCTTCTTAACATATTCTTCTGCATTTTTTACTGCTTCATCTCTATACTCGGGTATACCTTCATCTATCGTTATAGCAACTAAACTAGCCCTCGGATAATCTCTCTCAATCTTCGCCAATATCTTTAGTAGAGATAAGCTATCCTTCCCACCTGAAACAGCTACAGCGATCTTATCAAATGGTTTTAGAAGATGATATTTCGAGATAGTGTATCTAACTTTCTCAACGATATTCTCTAAAAAACATCTACTGCAGAATCTTTCACCAGAATATCTCCTAGAGAAGACCACTCTACTAGTACCGCAGAAACTACAGTTATCTACTCCTATCTCTAGACCCTCCAGAACAAACTTAAAATATTCTCAGACTTAAACCCATATCTTCTACAATCTAACCCAATCTAAAACCTTAATACTCTGGAAGATGATATAAAAATAACATCAACTTAAAACTTAGATAAAGAGAGGATGGAGACGCCAGCACCTAGCCTTCGCGGGGGCTCCCGCACCCCACTAATAGCTAGGCGGGAAGAGGCTTGACTTCCGCGTTCAGAATGAGTGCGGGTATTTCCCTCCTCCCTATGACCGGCGTCTCCAGAATGTAAGACTACTTACCGTTATTTTAGGTTGTTGTTTATAAATTTGTTAAGCCTCACCCATCTCCTCAATGTTCTAAGGGAAAGCTTTTTAGAATGAGTTTTTCTGAATAGAGTGGGTTGAAGGATATATTAGATCTTCTTCAAATTGGTGGACAGCAGGACATCCTCTCATCTCTGATCTCCTTGATATGGTTAATGCTATTGATGAGCTTTTTCCTATATCCAGGACTTAGTCAGAAGATTCAGCTATCCTATATGTTGAGAGATCTAGAAAGGAAGCTGAATCGGCTTAAAGCTATCGATGATGATGTTAAAGATCGGACGATAAAAACTCTTCAAACTTATGCACCACCTGAAATAGATGTTAAGAATGAGCTAGAGAAACTTCTAGACTCGTTTATAATATCTCCTGAATCTATGGATCCATACGGAATCGTGTATAAACTCGAGCACATCGTAAACACTTGGGAGGATAGATTTGAAGAAGATGTTGTAAAAATCTGTAAGAAGGCGGATAATATTAGAGTGAAGACCTTAACGAATCTAGTAGAAGTAGCTAGAGGAGTACACTTCATATACCGTTTCGTTCGACACTACTACCTACTTGGAAAGAGGACATCGAACATATATTTAATCCTCCAGATACAGATGCTTATGCCTCAGATAATGGAGATAGCGAATGCGTATAGGCAAGCTAGCTACGCATTTATTCATGGGCAACCTATTGGTGATGGTATAGGAGTACTATCGGTAGCAAGGCTTGCATACGGTAGAGAGAAGAAGACATACGAGATAGCTAAGGATACGATAGCTCATGAACTAGATTTTGAAGGAAGAAGACTTATACTTGTTAGAGCTTCTGGACCAGGTGGAACAGTTGGTAGACCAGGTGAAGGAGTTCAGAAGATCGTTGAGGCAGAAGGTGACAAAGTCAAGCTTATAATTACTATTGATGCAGGTCTCAAGCTTGAAGGTGAAGAATCTGGTAAAGTAGTTGAAGGAGTAGGTGTAGCTATTGGTGGAACAGGTGTAGATAAGTATAGGATAGAAGAGATAGCCAAGGCGAAAGGAACACCATTGTATGCTATAGTGATATACGAATCGATAACAGAAGCAATAACTCCTATGAGAGAAGCTATAGCGAAGGCTGCAGACAAGGTGATCGAGAAAGTTAAGCAAACTATCACTGAGAAGGTGGAGAGTGGCTCAACGGTCATAGTCGCAGGAATAGGTAACTCCGTAGGAATAGGGATAACTTAACCATCTGAGACCTACTGGAAGATATTCTGAGAGCTCTTAATAAACAAGGTATATTAAATGCTTGAAAGATATTCGGTGAGATGGTGTAAGAACATGTTCTCTTACAAATCTCGATCTGATAGGATAATCGAGCCGTTAACACATTTAACATGTTCTAACTGTAATACCGAGAACTCTAGACCATTCAAAGAAGGAGATTACGTCTTTAAAGAAGTTGATGAGAAGTGTCCAAAATGTGGTTCAGTGAAGATGCTTATAACAGGTATATACATCGAGATGAGACAAGAGAAAGAAAGACAAGAATAAGCTGTTTAACGAGAGTTTAAGTCCATCAACTATATTGATGTGAACACAATTATGTAAGTATCTCACACCCTTTCTCTGTAACGATTATAGTATGCTCTGCTTGTGCCACCGGCCTCCCCCTCTCCTCAACAAGCACTGGATAAGAGTAGATTCTACCTGTCTTAACCATCTTCATATGAATCTCTCTAAATTTTTCAAATTCTTTAATCCATCTAGTCGTATACGGTAACCCATCAAACCTCTCATAAAGCATCTCTACAAGCTTCTTCTCTTCATCACTCAGCTTTCTATTCTTCACCCTCTCAATATCAAGTCTAAATATTGTCATTATTGGTGAAGAGACAACCTGTCCAGCTCCATCCGATGTTGTTGCAAATGGTTCTATAGCGTATACTCGCCCTAGTTGAAGTCTATCTGTCTGAGATGTTTGTACATTCGGAATAGATAATCCTGCATGTAGATTGTATCTACTGATCTCGTGACCTGTCAAGTTCTTTATAGGCTTAAAACCTTTACTAACTAAAGTCTTCTGGATTACTCCACCTATAGTTGAAGCTAACACTCCTGGTTTAACAACTTTAATAGCTTCTAATAGAGCTGTGTTTACAGCTTCAACTAAAGTTTCTAGTAAAGGGTTTAGCGAGATAGTTATAGCTGTATCCGCTATATAACCATCTAATGATACTCCAATATCTATCTTGATAAGAGACCTCGGAGGAATGATAGAAGTCTCTTCTATAGATGGTGTATAATGTGCAGCTACCTCATCTATACAGATATTACATGGAAATGCAGGCTTAGCGCCTTCATCCATTATCAATCCTTCAAGAGTATTACATAGCTCTACTATACTCAGACCTTCTCTAACAATATTCAGAGCTCTCTCTCTAACTCTTCTAGCAATCCTACCAGCTTCTCTTAAATTATCCAGTCCTCCGACATCCATAGACTCGTCCACCATCCACTACTTCATAAGATTGAGTAATTTAAAAATAAGCTCATTAAAATTAAACAGAGGGTAAGAGTCGGTTAATACGGTTATATGTTATAGGTCTTTGAAGCTTAAAAGTTTAGGGAAAACCAGGTCTTCACTCTATTTTTCAAGTAGTTTTTGAAGAGTATGTAGATTCCAATGTATAAAGAGGATCTTCAACATATTTAAATTCAAGTAAGCAGTCAACCTACTAGGTGAATCGAATGGGTGAATATCTTTGGCTCTCAGAATAGGAGAGAAGACTCTGACTTCATAGTAACTCCATGGACTGTAGAAGGAGAGGTCGATTATAATAAACTTGTAGAAAGATTTGGGACAAGCATTATAGATGATAAATTGATGGAGAGGTTTGTAAGAGCTGCAGGAGAAGACCACCATCTTCTAAGACGTAGAATATTCTTCTCCCATAGAGATTTAGATAAAGTATTGGACGATTGGGAGAACGGGAGAGGTTTCTTCCTCTACACTGGAAGAGGTCCAAGTGGACCTATGCATATAGGACATATAATCCCATTCTACTTTACCAAGTGGCTGCAAGACCGGTTCAAAGCAAACATATACATCCAGCTTACAGATGATGAAAAATTCTTAGAAGAAAGTAGAGGGCTGACTCTAGAAGATACGTTGAAATGGTCGTATGAAAATACTCTCGACATTATAGCGGTTGGATTAGATCCCGATAAGACGTTCATCTTCCAAAATACTGAATATATTAAAAACATGTACCCAATAGCTCTCAAGGTTGCGAGAAAGATAAACTTCAGCTGGGTTAGAGCAGTATTCGGATTCACGCATGAATCGAATATAGGGATGATATTCTACCCAGCTCTACAGATCGTACCAGCACTCTTCGAGAAGAAGAGATGCCTAATACCAGCGGCCATCGACCAAGATCCTTACTGGAGAATACAGAGAGACATAGCGGAATCTCTAGGATACTATAAGACCGCAGCGATACATAGTAAATTCCTTCCACCTCTTACAGGACCAGTGGGAAAGATGAGTGCGAGCCGACCAGAATCAGCAATATATCTTAATGATGATGAAAAGACTGTTAGGAAGAAGATCTGGGTAGCCTATTCAGGAGGACAGCCGACTGTTGAGCTACATAGAAAGCTTGGAGGAAACCCAGAAGTAGATGTGGCCTTCCAGTGGTTGAAGTTTTTCTTTGAGCCTGATGATAATAAAATCAAGAAGCTTGAAGAAGACTATAGGATGGGTAAGATCTTAAGTGGAGAGATGAAGACATTGCTTATTGAGAAGGTTACAGCATTCTTAGAAGAACATCAAGCGAAGAGGGAAGAAGCAAAAGAGCTCCTCCACTTATATAAATACGATGGAGAGCTTGCGAGAGAGATGTGGAAGAAGATACACGTATAGTATTTATAATGTGAACAGTATACCTGAATTATTCATAAAAATATTATCAGGAAAGCTATGATGATTATGAGCTAGCCTACAGTACATAAAGATAACTTCCCACACAACATCTTCATCTAAAAGTACTCAATATCAATATATTATGAGAAAAATTTTAAATAATCCAGCAAATGGAGAACATTATTAAACTATTTTTTCTCTTATCCACTCTCTGAGTAGGTTAAGTTTGGAAATGTTTTAATCGTATGCTCATATAGGTAAAACAGGCGGATGGTTATGGAGCAGATCGCTGAAGAATCTAAAGAAGTTAAAAAAGTTGTAAAGAATACTTTAAGCATCTGTCCAGAATGTAATATGATTATCTCAGCTGAGATAGTTGAAAGAGATAGAAAGATCTTCTTAGAGAAAGAGTGTCCAAAACATGGGCTTTTCATAGATTTGTACTATGGAGATGCAGAGATGTATAAGAAGTTCAGCAAATATGCTCACGATGGTAAGGGAACAGGATCTCCAAACATAAATATCATCGGCTACAGCTGTCCAGCTAACTGCGGTCTCTGCCCAGGACATAAAAGCCACACAGCTCTCGCAAACATAGTAGTAACAAATAGATGCGACTTAGCATGCTGGTACTGCTTCTTCTATGCTGAGAAGGCTGGATATGTTTACGAGCCGACTATAGACCAGATTAGAGAGATGGTTAAAGCTATTAGAAGAGAGTATCCTGTTGCTGGAAACTCTATCCAGCTTACAGGTGGAGAGCCCGCCCTCAGAGATGATCTTCCAGAGATCATCAAAGTCATTAAGGAAGAAGGTGTAGACCATATTCAGCTGAATACAGATGGTATCAGGCTTTCACATGATTTCGAGTTCTTTAAGAAGGTTAAGGAAGCTGGAGTAAGTAATCTTTATCTAAGTTTTGATGGTGTGACTCCGAGAACGAACCCGAAGAATCACTGGGAGGCTCCAAAAGTAATAGAGAACGCTAGAAAACTCAATGTAGGGGTAGTTCTAGTTCCAACCATCATCAAGGGGGTCAACGACCATGAGCTTGGAGAGATTATTAGATTCGCCTTCAAGAACATAGACATCATTAGAGCAGTAAACTTCCAGCCGGTCTCCCTAACAGGTAGGATCACGCATAAAGAAAGAGAGAAGCTTAGAATAACTATACCAGACTGCATAATCAAGATCGAGGAGCAGACTGGTGGAGAGATACCTAGAGATGCATGGTTCCCAGTCCCAGCATGCACCCCTCTCACCCATATAATAGAAGCATTGTTAAAGTCTCCGAAATATGAGCTCTCACCACATTTCGCATGTGGTGCAGGTACATACGTATTCAAGAGTAGAGATAGACTTGTACCTATAACGGAGTTCATAGATGTTGATGGCTTAATAAAATATCTACAGAGTAAAGCTGATGAACTTGAAGCAGGAAAGAATAGAATAATAACAGTAGCAAAAATACTTTGGGAGTTTAAGAAGTTCATCCGTGAAGATAAACAGCCTGAAGGAATAAACGTTAAGAAGATGATCTACGAGATAATTCTCAAACACGATTATAAGAGTGTTGGCGACTGGCATAGGAGAAGCCTCTTCATAGGTATGATGCACTTCCAAGATAAGTACAACTACGATATAGAGAGAGTTATGAGATGTAGTATCCATTACCCCATGCCCGATGGGAGGATAATACCTTTCTGCGCATTCAATGTGATACCTGAATGGTATCGTGATAGAGTTCAGAGGCTCTACGGTATACCTATAGAAGAATGGGAGAAGAAGACAGGGAAAAAGATAACAGAGCAATACTATAGAAGAATTCTTCAAGTAGAAGCTGACTAGACATCTATAGATTTCATCAAATCTTTAATATAAGTTTACACACTTTATTCTCATGGAAACATACGAAGCTGTAATCAGTAGAGTAGAGGTTAGAGAGTATAGTAGTGAAAAGATTCCAGATAATGTTAAGCTTAAGATTCTGGAAGCTGCTAGGATGTCTCCAACTGGATTAAATCTACAACACTGGAGATTCATATTAGTGGAAGATAAAGAGAACTTGAAGAAGCTTGCAGAACTGAGTACTAGTGGGAAATGGGTTGCAGGAGCAGATTTCGCAATTATCGTATTAACCAACCCAAAGTATCCTTTCCATTTAATCGATGCTGGTAGAGCTATACAGAATATGCAGCTCGTCGGGTGGAGTGAGGGCGTCGGCTCATGCATATACACAGGATTTAAAGAAAGAGAGATGAGGAAAGAATTCAATATACCTAGTGAATTAACGGTCGCTGCGGTAGTTGGATTTGGTTGTCCGAAAAAGAAACTAGTAGGTAGGAAGAATAGAAGACCATTATCTGAACTTGCTTATTCTGAAAAGTATGGTGAGAAGTTTCGGCTAATCTAAATTGTTAGAAGGACATCTAGTAACTGAAGTCTTTTCCCATCAGATGAGGGAAGAATAAAATGTAGTTTAGCAGATGAGCCATAGAAGAGAGCGGATAGTTCTTCTCCAACTCTTATCTCTCCCTCTATACTCGTTAAGATGCAACCCTCACATGAAGATGCTTCATTAATTATGCTTCTCAAATTATCTGTAAGTATTTCTCCAGGGCTCATCAGAACAAACGTTGTAGAACCAGAGCTTGAATGAAGGTGGAGATGAGGTTCTGCTCTATACTTCTCTTTAATTCTCCTTGCAAAACTCTTTACAGATTTTACGAAAGGTGTTTCAAGATGGACGTGCTCTTCTTCACTCTCACCTCTTTCTCCAGATGTAGAAGTTAATCTTAAAGCAATAATCAGAACTGCATCTTCTCCCTCAGTAATTCTCTTCAATTCATTTCTTAATCTCTCCCAGACGCTTTCATCAAGATGAAACCCAATTCCACTTTTCATCTTTTACTCATCACTATTCTTAATCGAACTACAAGTATAAAACATGTTCTCAATATACAGTATTACTAGATATATCTGAGATATAATTTAAGACGAGGGTAAGCGGTAGATTAGATGTAAAAATTAGATATTAACGTACGAATATGCTAATTATTATTGATGTGAAGATTATGGCTAGATGGGGGCTTGTAAACTTGAAGAGTTTCCACGCTAATCTAGGCTCAGGCGTCTTCATTAATTTTAGAGAAAGATAGAGTAAAACTGCTCCAGATATGCTTACTGGTACTAGATATACTGGTCCGTAGAGGGCTGGGTTTATGAAGGAGACTAGGATGGAGAAGACTACGAGTAGAATCGATGTTGAAGAGATACATCTTATAGCCTTCTCTCTACTTACTACTACTGGTAGCATAGGTATCCCCGCCTTCATGTAATCTTCTCTATATCTTAGAGCTAGACTCCATATATGGCTTGGGATCCATAAAACTACTATGGCCGCAAGGATTAGAGAGTCTAAAGTAATGTGATTAGCTGCTGAAACATATCCAACCATTGTAGGTGCTCCACCTGCTGCACTTCCAAGTATTACGTTTAGAGGGGTCTTCTTCTTCGACAACATTACGTAAACGACGACGTAGTCCAGTACTCCGATTAAAATGAATAGGAGAGCTAATAGGTTGATAGAATATGCTGAAGCTACTCCAACCCCAATCAGGATCAACCCCAAGATTAGTGCATTACGCTCAGGCTTAATCTTTCCTGAAGGTAGAGGTCTATTCTTAGTTCTCTCCATCAGTGCATCGATATCTCTCTCGATAAAGTTTGCTACAGCTTCAGAGCCTGCAGAAGCAAGAACAACAGATAGAGTAGCGATCAAAGCTCTAATCCAATCTACTTCACCGCTTGATCCAGCTATGTACCCTCCGAAAGCTGTATAGGCTAGAAGATACCAGATCCGAGGCTTAGTAACAGAATAGTAGACTCTTAATCTATCGACGAGATACTCTACCTTCAAATCAGCCCTCTCCAACAAGATATTATACTAATTTAAGAACTACTTGAAATAGATATATTTATTTCAACTAATTTATCTAACCTTGCATCCATCTAGAAGGAGTCGTTATACTAATAGTTATCTGCTTTAATGATATGGCTGAAACCATGAGAAGATGAGAGATCGGTTAAACATGTTGTTGGGAAGGTCTGTAGTCAAGATTTTTAGATCAGATGTATGAAATGTGTAAATCGGTGTAGGAGATCTATTGCTGATAAGCTTTATCCATGCTTGATCAGCTAAACTTCTCAAACTTACATAATCTACCAATTCGATTGGAAAATCCTTGGAGACTTTAAGAGTATGCTCTTTAAATTTATCAGAGAACTTCCCAGACGTGATCACTCATCATTATTACACTGCTAGATTGAGATAGACCACTATACGCTTACTAAAATTTTCAAGAATTTCAATAACGAAATTTTCATAACTCAGCATATATATCGTAGAGTCATGAAACTGTATGAGTATGAAGCTAGAAACCTTTTTCGTGAACAAGGTATACCAGTACCTGAGTTTAGAGTAGTATCTACAGCTGAAGAAGCTCTTAAGGCTGCGGAAGAGATAGGTGGTAGGCTGGTTGTTAAAGCTCAAGTCTTGGTTGCTGGAAGAGGTAAGGCTGGAGGAGTTAAACTTGCAGAAAATCCTGAAGAAGCATATAGGTATGCTAAGCAGATGCTTGGATCTGAGATTAAAGGTGAGCTTGTCAAGAAGGTATTGATCTCTAAAGCCGTTGATATAGATAGAGAACTCTATCTAAGCATAATAGTAGATAGGAGTATAGGTGCGCCTGTTATTCTTTCTTCACCTGAAGGTGGTGTCGATATAGAAGAGCTTGCAAGAAGTAAGCCTGAGAAGATTCTCAAAATCTTCGTAGACCCAGTAGTAGGGATAAGAGAATATCATGCGAGAGAGGCTGCGAGATTTCTAGATCTAGATGAGCAGACGCTTAAAAAAGCTCAGCAGATCGTGATCGACCTATACAAGGTCTTCGAGAAGTATAGCTGTGAACTAGCTGAGATAAACCCTCTTGCATTAACCCCTGAAGGTAGCTTAGTAGCTATCGATGCAAAGATAATACTAGACGATAACGCTCTCTACAAGTATCCAGAGTTTTCCGGAGAATATGTTAGAGACTTAAGCTACTATGAAGCAGAAGCAAAGAAGATGAACTTCAGCTACGTTGAGCTAGACGGGAATATCGGAATACTTTGCAATGGCGCCGGCTTGACTATGGCCACTATGGACTCTGTCTACATTCTCGGTGGAAAACCTGCTAACTTCCTAGATATAGGTGGAGGTGCTAGAGCAGACTTAGTTGAGAGAGCAGTAAGTCTACTACTAAAACATCCGAGAACAGAAGTACTATTCATAAACATACTTGGAGGGATAACTAGATGTGATGAAGTTGCTCGTGGAATCGTTGAAGCCATTAAGAAGACAGGTGTAGCAAAGAAGATGGTGGTAAGACTTAAAGGAACAAATGAAGAAGAAGGTAGAAGAATATTAGAAGAGAACGGTATATATGTCTTAGAAGAGATGGATGAAGCAGCTAGGAAAGCTGTGCAGCTAGGTGGAGCGATATGACAGTATTAATAAATTCTGAGACAAGAGTAGTAGTTCAAGGGATAACTGGTAGAGAAGGAAGCTTCCATACGAAGACCATGCTAAATTATGGTACAAAGATAGTTGCAGGGGTAACTCCTGGAAAAGGTGGATCAATCGTTGAAGGAGTTCCAGTATATGATAGCGTAAAAGAAGCATTGAGAAGACATCCAGAAATAGATACTTCAATAGTGTTCGTCCCAGCTAGATATGCATCTGAAGCTGTCTATGAAGCTATAGAAGCTGGCTTAAACCTAGTCGTCATAATAACCGAGGGCATACCAGTCCACGAATCCATGAAGTTCACTAGATATGCAAAGCTAAACAATACAGTAATCGTTGGCCCCAACTGCCCCGGGGTCATCTCACCAGGAGAATCAAAAGTCGGTATAATGCCTGGTCAAGTATTCTCTAAAGGTAGGGTTGGAATAGTTTCTAGAAGTGGGACGCTAACATATGAGATAGCTTATGCGATGACCAAGGCAGGTATAGGTCAGAGCACTTCTATAGGTATAGGTGGAGACCCGGTTCTCGGAACAACATTCATCGATGCACTGGAAATGTTTAGAGAAGATGATGGAACAGATGCTGTAGTCTTGATAGGTGAGATAGGTGGAGATATGGAGGAAAGAGCTGCGAGATACATTATAGAAGAAAGATATGAGAAACCTGTTGTAGCTTATATTGCTGGTAGAACAGCTCCACCTGGAAAGAGAATGGGGCATGCTGGAGCGATAATCTCGATGGGTGTGGGCGATGCAGCCAGCAAGATCAAGATGCTTAGAGAAGCAGGTGTAGATGTCGCAGAACTACCATCTCAGATACCTGGACTACTCAAGAAAGTTCTAAAGAAATAGATGAGAGAATCTAGAGGATATAGTTCGATAATAATTTAATCTAATCTCCTACTTACCAAGATGGTAAATAGGATAAATTGATTAGAAGGAGTATTCTCTCTTCATCTGAAGCGTATGTACGAAGCAGAGATTAAAAGGTTGATCGAGTCTGTTGAACCATTACTTGAAGAAGCTCCCCAGCTTATACTCCACAACATTGGAGAGTTTCTAATAGTAGGAGATACTCACGGCGACCTAGAGACAACTCTTAGAGCACTTAAATACGCAGAGAAGGAAGGACTTAAATTAGTATTTCTAGGAGATTACGTTGATCGAGGTCCTAAACAGGTAGAGAATATTGTTACATTGTTGGAGTCTAAGTTGAGCTGGGGAGAGAACTTAACATTATTGAGAGGAAATCATGAGACTGTGGAGATGAATAGATGGTATGGCTTCATGGATTTAGTGTACTCGAGATTTAGCGTAAACCTATACGATTCCTTTGCAGAATTATTCTCTAAACTACCTTATGCTTCTCTACTCTATAAGAGCATCTTAACATTACATGGTGGATTAGCTGAAGGATTAGAGAAGGTAGAGGATATAAACATTATACCTAAAGGCGAACTAGATCCACGTAATGTTATAGCCCTCCAAATTATATGGAATGACCCATCTGAAGATATAGAGTGGTTTGCACCAAGCTGGAGAGGTGGTGGATCGAAACTCTATGGATGGAGAGCATTCAACCAGTTCATGGAGAAGAATAATTTAAAGTTCTTGATTAGAGCGCATGAACCTCAGCATGAAGGTTATGGAGAACTATTCAACGGTAGATTGAAGACAGTCTTCTCATGTAGATTCTACGGTATAGAACCCAAAGCAATAAGATTAGTAGATACAGATGTAAAAGAAATAGTATCTTTAGAGTAGATTAATGATCTTTAAACTCATCAATCTAGTGACCTTAAATGTTGCTCATCTCCATACTCTGGAATATATCTCTTTATAATTGGACACCAATTCTTCTCAGGACAATATCTTAGATGTCTACATTTCTCCCCCATTAACTTACCTATCCTTGGAGCCTCCTTCTCTATACCTCGCCAGATACTGTAAGCTATCTTTCTTTCTTCCCACTGTGCATAACTACAAGTTCTCGTAGCTATGAATCCCTGAGGCCAGAATAGATTAAATGCATTATACATCCTAACAGTGTATATCTTTACCGCTTGAGGACATAAGTATATAGCTTCAGATAGATCTAGACCCTCATCTAAAAGATTTGAATAAGTTTCCACTAAGCTTGATAATGCTTCATTGAATATCTCGGTGTTTTCTTCTTTACTCTCTATAGTCGGTGGAATGATAATGTTTTTCTCTAGATTCTTTACAGCTCTCTCCATTGCACTGTAAATTGATTCAACACATGTAGGAACAGTTCTATGCCTTATGGATTGATGATATGCAGCTATTGATAGAGGTTCGAGAGTTACAGCATGTATTATAGGGTTTAGAGAACGAGCACTATCCTGAACTTTCAATATTTCTTCTATATGGTCTTCTATGAAGTCTGGTATGTTAAGTTTTAAGAGAATAGTTTCATCGGTCTCACCGTATCTCTCGATAATCTTCTCTAAAACTATGTCGCTTGGCTTGTATGGATCTGGATAGGGATAAGAGAAGCTCAACGGCTTAAATGAGAGACGTGCTAAAGTAAGCTTTGGAGAGATCTTTAGAGCTAGTTCTTCAATCAAACTACCTATCTTCTTCAATTCTCTCGGAAAATATTTCTCATCTCTATTCTTAGAAGAATATATTAACCAGATGAAGTTTTCAAGACTTCCAGTTACGAATATAGATGTTCTAGAAGATAGAGGTAGGATATAGCGAGCATCTTCCATCGGTATACCTCTATCGATCAAGTTGGTATAAGCTCTCCACACATGCTCGATTAACTTTGAGTATTTTTTAGAGAGGTCGTCTAGACCACTTATAGTTGAAGGGATGATGAAGTCTTCTTTACCTATCTGCTTTCTACGTTGAGATTCTTGTAGATATGACCCGAAAGGTGCTGCAGCTAATAAGAGTGTAGAAGCTCTACTACATCTAGATACTTCAAACTGGAGTATTAAAGATGTCGTTATCGAGGCATGACCTCTACGAGTCGATTCTCTATGCACTCTCGAAGCTACCTCTCCAAGATCTTTATTCTTATCAAGTAGTTCTCTTAATCTTTCTCTAATCGTTACACCTTTAAAAGTTCCTAAGCTTTCAAGAGCTATTAAAATATCAGGTCCAACATCTAATCCGTCAATATTAGTATGTGGACCATAACTGATTAGATTGATGTCTATATCTTCTATCTTGAACATCTACAATTCTAGAGAAAGGTTCTCCACAATATTACTATAATTTTATGTTTAAACTACAGTGCTCTATATTTCTTAACACTCTATTAAGTGATTACTGGTTTCTATGGGCTGTTGTAAGAGGTTTACAAGAATTGTTTCGGTTTTCTCTCATCTCTAGATCTAACTTTTAATATGCCGTAATGGATTGCACAGCTTATACATAGATTCTTGACTAAGACGTTCTCAGCAATGTATGCTCCCATCTGTTTAAGTTCTCTAGCCAAATCTCCTCTAACTAGAGAAGACCTAACCGTAACTCTCTGTATCTTGCTTCTTGGAACAAGTGCTCCACAGTTATCACAGTGAACTAAGCTCTCGCTTCCTTTATCGCCTTTACGTCTCCCTCTACTCTTCCTTTTTACTGGCACGCTTTTAATAAGAAAGAACCAATATAAAAGTATAGACCTTCATTATTGTATAGATAAGTTTGAAGATGACTATGTCTACGAACTATTCTAGAAAGGTTAATTCTCTAGCCATCAAGTAAGCATCCTCGCCATCCATGTAGTATCCCTTAATTCTGTCTACTTTTATGAAGCCTAGCTTCTCATACAAGTTTATCGCAGGCGTATTTGAGATTCTTACCTCTAGGAAGATCTCACTACAACCATATTCATCTCTGAGGATCTTCATAGCATTCTTCATGATAGACGCCGCTATACCTATCCTCCTATATTCTGGTAAGACTGCTATAGAGATAACGTGCCCAGCTTTAACAATCTTGAACCTCTGGAATTTAGAGAATATTCGCTCAACCCTACACATGATATATCCTGCAATCTTTCCATTAACTTCAGCTACTAAGAAGCTCTTAGGAAAGCTTTTCAAGATAGTCTCAAAAAAACTATAAGTATAGTTTTCTGGAAGACACACACGGTTAATATTCATAACAGCTAACAAGTCTTCTTCTGAAGCTCCTCTAATCAAAAAATAATTCCTCGAATCAAGATCTAGCCCCATCAATCCTAGAACGATTAAACAATTCTTAGGCATAAATCTTACTGTATTAAGTTGAGTAACTGTTTAGAGCTATGCTCAGAGATCAACTTAATAAGATTAGCATAGAAAGGATTAAAATTGAGGTCTAAGAAAGATTATATAGGTTAGGAAGCTTGGTAGCTTACATAGATAATATTGAGAATGTAAAGACTATAGTCAGTAAGCATTTCAACGTTTTAGATGTATATTTTGATGTAGGGGTCTTAACTTTTAAAGTTTACGATGAAGATATCAAAGAAAAGTTTAGAGAACTTTATAGAGAGCTTAAAGATTATCAACTTGTTCCAACAGCTACAAAAGAAGATGGTGTAATATTTATTAGACTTTTCCCGAAGCCTAGAGTTGAACCTCCACTACCTAAGTCTAGAACATTACCCTTACTCCTCTTTCTAGCAACACTAGGTACAGTAAGCATAGATGGGTACCTAAGATCTTCTACCACAGTCTACGAGATTATAACAGGTAAAACTGGGCTTATAGATAAGATCTTAGATGGATTTATATTTACTATAGCTCTTCTCGCAATTATAGGGATACATGAGTTCGGTCATAAAATCTCTGCAAAGATAGACTACATAGAATCAAGTCCACCATATTTTATTCCAGGCATCCCAACTATGATCCCAACGTTCGGAGCGGTAATCTTTCAGAAGAGTCCAGCAATAAATCGAGATGATATGTTCGATATAGGTGTAAGCGGACCTATAGCAGGATTCTTGGTAAGCATAGGCGTTCTCTTTGCATCATTCAGTATGGCTAGATGGGTGCCAGTAACAGAATACAATGTCATAGTAGAGAGTATTGAAAGAGGAGGTGGGATACTGTTACCATCTCCTCTGATATTCTACCTCGTAAGACCTTTATTCGGTAGACCTGACATGGTCCCACTCTTCACAATAGTAGGGTTTGCCGCATGGCTTGGAATGTTGATAACTGCTTTAAACCTCTTCCCAGCTTGGCAACTAGATGGAGGAAGGATCTTTAGAAGCTTTCTAAGTAGGAAACAGCATAAGATCGCTGGATATGTCTCTGTAGTCATCTTAGCAGTTACTGGATATTTCTTCTTCGCCCTCCTCATACTACTCATGATGCCTAGAACACCAGATATAGCTCCTCTAGACCAGGTCTCTCCACTATCTAAAAGACGGAAAATAGCTGTATCGCTAATTATAGCAATAATCATACTGACCTTTATACCGTTAAGAACATTCTAAGAAATCTAGAATTTATTCAACGATCTACGAGAAATATGTTGTGAACTAGATAGATGTTATCTATCTGGTCAGCCAGCCGAGTCCATTCACAATCTTAACGGAGGCTTGTTTACTGTACATTCTAAAACCATATGTTAAGAGATCTTGAGGTGAGTCGAACCCTTTAGCATTAAGAGTCTTACCTAGAATAGATCTCGGAATAGTTGTAACTAAAGCTAGCTTCTTCACATCAACTACTTCTTTAACGATCTTTAGGATCTTTCCACTTAAAGCATCTCTACTTATCTCTTGAGAGAATAATGCTTCGATAAACTCTGTACTTCCTAATCCTCTCCCACATTCTCCGATCAATCCGATCAATCCACCTTCTACAACTCCATCACTAACCAATCTTATTAAATGTAAGCTACTCTCTAAAGTTGAATCCCAAGGTCGCCCACCTGCATCAACCAACAATATTTCAGCTGCTTCATCTATCTTAACGGTATGTGTCTTCTCAGCTCTATCCTTACATTCTTCTTCTATCTTACCTAGATCTCCATAGAAGAGAGTATCTCCACCAATAACTAATCCTAGAAATTTTAACTCCTCCTTTAAAATGCTCCATAGATCAGAGTTTTCATCTTTAAACATGATCCATTTGCTGAGTAGTAGGTTTTCTTTGATCGATGGGAAGCCGATGACACCATGAGGTATCATAGATGTTATGACCACTCTACTAGATGCTTCCAAAATGCTTCTAGAGATCATCATATTCCTAAACTCGACTTTATCCTCATTCCAAGAGAACACCAAGCTCTTCCTATAAGGTTTTAAGATCTCTTCTAATTCTTCTTCAAGAGTCTTCCAATCTATCCTCCAAGAAGAAGCTAAAACCTTGATCTTGTCTTTTTCGAATCCTCTAGCCTCGAGCTCTGCTATAAAGGTTCTTAGAAGGTCTAAATCTCTATTGGACGCATACTCATATAATATAGCTATGTCTCTACTATCAGTTAACTGATCAGTAAGCTTAGATATCGCAGTATAATCATATTTAACGATAGGATCGATAGAGATCTTCTCCACCCTTACTTCCTCATCTATCTCAACTGGGATCTCTACATTCCCATACCTAAACCAATACTCAGGCAACCTTCTACTAGCTCTATGTAGTATATTCAGCTAGATTTAAATTTAAAAACACGTTTTTAAACATGTTTACTAATTTAAACTTCTGAAGATGGTGAGTTTAGAAGAATTCTCAGAGATTATCAGAAGATTAAGTAGCGAGGAGAAGAAGAAGCTTGTAGAAGACCTACTAGACATACTTTTGTCTTCTGTTAATTTAGAGAATGTTCCAGATGAGGTTGGATGGAGAATTACAGAAGCTTATAGAGAAGGGAAGATGCATGATCTTCAAATTTTTAGAGAACTAGCTTATGCTATATCTATCGCTGAACCATCTAAGTTCACAAAGATATTAAAAGAGTTGAGAAGAGAGTGATAAGGAGATGATAATCTTTTCATCTGAGATCGTCCCCAAAGATCCATTATGGAAGATCGATCTTCTAGCTTATCTAATAGAAGAGATGGGTCTCTCAGGAGTATGGTTAAGTGAGCATCCACATAATCGGAGTAGCTTTATTACAGCTTCTCTCTTATTGAAGAGAGTTAGCCAGCTCTGGATAGGGGTTGGAGTAGTAAACCCCTACACAATAAATCCATTCGTAATAGCTCAGTTAACAGCATCGCTTACAGAGATTGCTCCAAATAGAGTTAAGATAGCTATTGGAGCAGGAGATAAGACAACTTTAGAAAGTATAGGGGTAGAGAGATCTAATCCTTTAGAAAAGGTTAGAGAAGCTGTAACGATTGTTCGGAGGATTTTACGTGAAAGAAGAGTAACTATGGACAACGTTGATGGTAGGTTGGATTTCAATCCTAGAAGCTATGCTCCAATCTATATCGGTGCTCAAGGTCCTAGAATGCTTCAGCTAGCAGGAGAGATAGGAGATGGAGTCCTCGTAAACTATTCGAATCCTGAGGACTTAAAGTGGGCATACATGCAAGTGAAGATAGGCATAGATAGATCTAGTAGAACCATGGAGAATTTTGATGCAGCTGCCTACTTGACATTATCTATCGATAATGATATCGAGAAAGCTGCTAAGACTGCTGCACCATATGCTGCGTATGTACTCTGCGGTCTACCTGAAAAGATGATAGAAGATCTAGATATAGATGATAAATTTCTAAATGAAGTGAAAGAAACAGTAAAGAAGGCTGATTGGTTAAAACTCTACAGCATACTACCAGTAGAGATAATTAAAAAGATGGTGCTGGTCGGTAGACCAAGCGACCTCAGAGAAGTATTAGAAGAAGTAGTAGAGATAGGCTATAGGCATATCGTCTTAGGTGCACCTCTAGGTCCTAGGATACTTTACTCCCTTAAAGAGATCTGTAAGATAACTGGAGAATTAATTAAATTACATGTATAGATTGAGTACATTTAAAAAATATGTAGATTTACCCTATGGTATATATGTAGGCTTATAGAACATATATTGAGCTAGATAAAAAGGGGTCATAAAAATTGTCGTATCTAAGTAATACAAAGTTTGATGTAATAATCGTTGGTGCAGGACCAGCGGGCTCAACAGCTGCCTATACTCTTGCGAAGAATGGGTTAAGAGTCGTTGTATTAGAGAGGGGGAGGACAGCTGGTTCAAAGACCTTATACGGTGGAAGAGTCTACTCAAAACCGCTAGAAGAAGTCTATGAAAACTTTAGAAAAGAGGCACCTATAGAGAGATGGGTTAAGAAAGAGCGTTTCAGCTTTATGTCTAATGGAGAACTGCTCACACTTGAGTATAGTTCAACAGACTCCACAAGCTTTACAGCCTACCTATCTAGATTAGCTAGTTGGATGGCTCAGAAAGCTGAAGAAGCTGGAGCAGTAATAGTTACAGATATACGTGTAGATGATCTCTATCTTGAAGATGGTGTAGTTAAAGGAGTGAGATGTGGAGACGAGGTATTGAGATCAAACGTAGTTGTAGATGCTGAAGGAGTAAATAGATTGATACTTGAAAGATTTGGAATGGTTCCGAAATTAGAGAAACGTCAAGTAGCACTTGGATTAAAACAAGTTATCAGGCTTGATGCTAGTAAGATTGAGGGTAGACTTGGGTTGGCTGCTGGCGAAGGATTAGCATGGTTGATCGTAGGAGAAGCAACAGGATATCTTCCAGGAGGCTCCTTCCTTTATACAAATTCATCTACTATAAGTCTTGGACTAGTCGTCTTCTTAGAAGAAGCTTACCAAAACATCAACCAACATGTTTTCAATATACTTGAAGACCTAAAGCAGAAACAATCCATAAAAGAGGTCATAGCTGATGGCGTAGTAATAGAGTATGGTGCCCATTTAACTCCTGAAATGGGTTTAGGTATGAGTCCGAAGAAGATGTATGGAGATGGTTTACTCATCGTAGGAGATGCTGCAGGATTACTACTGAATCTCGGATATACTATTAGAGGTGTAGACTTCGCAGCTTATAGTGGATATCTAGCAGCTAAAACGATCTTGAAAGCTCATAGCATGGGAAGTTATAACTCTGAGAGTTTATCATTTTACCAGAAGCTTTTAGAAGAGAGCTTCATAATGAAGGAGATGAAGAAGCATAAGAAGATAACTAAATTAATGAGGTCTAATGAGATGTTTACTATTTATCCTGGAATATTATTAGATACGGTTAAGAAACTCTTCGAGATAGAATACTCTTCTCCAACAATACTACAAGCCTTGAGAAACTCTATAAAAGGAAAAACCTCTCTCTTAAAACTACTCTGGAACATATTTAGAACATTCTTCTAACTGTAGGTTGTCTAACATGATTACATTAGTGTGAAGAAAAGATATGGTTTTAAGTTGGTTAGAAATATATAGGGTGACAAGTCATGAAAAAGATGAAAGTAGATGAAGTATTGAATACGAATATATGGGATGTAGACTCCAAACCGCACATAGTAGTAGATTACGAGAAATGTAGAAGATTATGTAATAAGAAGGCCTGTGTATACCTCTGCCCAGCTGGATGCTATACATTAACTGGTGGTGAGATCTTATTCAGTTATGAAGGATGCGTAGAGTGTGGAACGTGCAGAGTGATCTGTCCACATGAAGCAATTACATGGAACTATCCACTTAGTGGAAGAGGAGTACAATATAGATACGGCTAGATTATCTTCAAAAATCTATATAGGATTCTTATTCTCCTCTCTACACTATGAATACTTAATCGACTCCGCAACCTAGACATGTCGATCGAAAAATTATATAGAATATTATGCAAATATAATTTATTAAATAGATATTGAGTTAGACTATTTTGAGAGTATGAAGTTTAGGTGATTCATCTTGCCTCTCAACATAATAGTCTGTATAAAATGGGTTCCGAATACTCAGATAGTAAACATAGACCCTAATACCGGTACTTTGATCAGAGAAGGAGTTCCAAGTATAATAAATCCACATGATTTGAATGCTGTGGAGATGGCTTTAAGATTGAAGGAGAAGTATGGTGGTGTTGTTACAGCGGTCTCCATGGCCCCTATGTCTGCTAAGACAGGTCTAGAATTCGTTATCGGGATGGGAGTAGATCGAGCGATACTTGTAAGTGATAGAGTTTTCGCAGGAGCAGACACACTTGCTACATCGTACACTTTATCTAAAGTTATTGAGAAGCTGAGACCATTCGATATATTGATCTTCGGTCAAGAGACGATAGATAGCTCTACAGCTCACATAGGTGCACAGACAGCTTCATGGCTAAGAGTACCATACCTTTACTACGTTGTAGATGTAGAATATATTAATGGGGTAGTTAGAGCGACGAGAAGACTTGAGAAGAAGATAGAAGTATATGAGCTTCCAACTCCATGCCTATTGGCAGTGGCCATGAAGAGTAATGAGCCTAGACCAGTTAAATTATCTCATAAACTTAGAGCTAAGATGGAGAATGTTATAGAAGTTTGGACAAATAATGAAGTCGGGTTAAAGCGGGAGTGCATAGGTCTCAGAGGTTCTCCAACGGTTGTTGAGAAATGTATTGTAACCCCCTCCGTACCGAGGAAGAAACAGAGATTCGATGGACAAGATGTTAGAGAAGCGGTAAAATGGCTTGTTGATAGATTAATCGAGGATGAGGGGTTGAAGATAATATGAGTAGTACAGCGATCTGCCCAGAATGGGATCCTATCAATAAAGATGAATGGAGAGGCGTCTGGGTATTCATAGAAACATTAGAAGGTGAAGTAAATGAAGCATCCCTTCAACTTCTTAACCCTGGAAGAGTTATCGCCGATAAGATCAATACAGAGCTAGTTGGGGTTATAGTAGGTCATAATGTTAAGCAGATGCTTAAAGAACCGATATATTATGGAGCGGATAAAGTGATATACGTAGAAGATAGTAGACTATCCATCTACACACCAGAGATCTTTGCAGAAACACTAATAGCATTGATCAGAAGATATAAGCCTGAGATACTCTTAGCTGCAGGTACTCTTAGAGGTAGAGAGATGATACCATACGTGGCCAATGTTCTGAAAGCTGGGATAACTGCAGACTGCACAGATTTTGATGTAGATGTTAAAACTAGAGACTTGATAATGATTAGACCCCCCTTCGGTGCAACCTTACTTGCACATATCAGAGCGCCAAATAGGAGACCTCAGATCTCAACAGTTAGACCTAACGTCTTTAGACTACCTGAAAGAGACCCATCTAGAAGAGGAGAGATAATAGAGGAGAGAGTAGATATACCTGAACCGAGGATAAAGCTTATCTCAAGTCAAGATATCCGTGTAGAAGAAATACCTATAGAGAAAGCTGAGATAATAATTTCTGGAGGTAGAGGTATAGGGTCTCCTGAAGGTTTCAAGATGCTTGAAGAGCTAGCGGGACTTCTTAATGGCGTTGTAGCTGGATCTAGGAAAGCGGTTGATGCTGGATGGATATCTCATGAGAGACAAGTAGGTCAGACTGGAAAATCTGTTAAAGCATCACTATATGTGGCCGTCGGGATCTCGGGTGCAGCTCAACATCTATTCGGGATAAGAGAAGCAATGACAGTAGTAGCAGTAAACAATGATCCTGAGGCGCCAATCTTCGAGAACGCAGACTATGGAATAGTTGCAGACTATAGAGAAGCGATCCCAGCACTCATTGAAGAGATTAATAAAAGAAGGAGTAAAGCTCGGTAGATTTTCTCTTCTTTTGAGAAGCTAATTATTAGATAACATAATCCTAAATATATTAACAGCATTCTATTATATTGTAAGGGAGCAGATGACGCAGACACTCAACGACGACATATACCGTGAAGCATGTAGGAAGATAGCTTCCGAGATATTATCTAGGACGAGTATAGATAGTAGAGAAGTGGAAAAGATAAAGCTTAGAGTCTCTGAAGAATATGGTCTTTTAAAGGTTCCATCAAATTTAGAGATCATCGAGAATACTCCACTTGAACTAATTGAAAATATTAGAACAAGGCTGGCTAGAAGGATTACTAGGATAATCTCTGGAGTAACTGTAATAACCGTCGTTGCACCGATATACGAGTGTCCTCATGGAAGATGCATATACTGTCCAGGTGGGAAAAACAGTCCTAGAAGCTATACAGGTAAAGAAGAATCGGTAGAGAATGCGCTGAGAGTAGGATACGATCCATATCTCCAAGTGTTAAATCAAGTAGATAAATTAAAGAAGCTCGGACATAGAGTAGATAAGGTCGAGTTAATCATTATCGGTGGAACATTTAATGCAATGCCTTATGGTGCTCAATTATGGTTTGTTAAGAGATGTATAGATGCGTTGAACAATACGAGTTCTAGAAGTTTTGAGGATGCAGTTAAGAAGGCTGAGAGAGCATCATTAAGAATCTCGGGAATTACTATTGAGACTAGACCAGACTGGGCTCAACTAAGACAAGCCAATAAACTACTAGAACTAGGTGTAACTAGAGTTGAACTAGGCGTTCAATCTCTAGATGATGAGATCTACAAAATAATAAATAGAGGTCACACGGTAGAAGATGTAGTAGAAGCTACCCAGATCCTTAAAGACCTAGGGTTCAAGGTAGGATATCATCTAATGCCTAATCTACCAGGGTCAAGTTATGAGAAAGACTTAGAGATATATCGGAAGATCTGGGAAGATAATAGATTTAGACCAGATCTCGTTAAGATATATCCTACTCTAGTACTTCCAGATACGGGATTGTATGAGCTGTGGAAGAGAGGAGAGTATACTCCTTATCATGATGACGTTCTCATAAAACTTTTAGCTGAATGGTTTCTAATGACACCCGCCTACGTTAGGATACAGAGAGTGCAGAGAGAGATACCACTACATACAACATTAGCAGGTAATAAAATTGGAAACCTTAGAGAGAGGGTTGAAGAATACTTGAAGAACAATGGATTAAGATGTAGATGCATTAGATGTAGAGAGGTTGGTAGAAGAATGAGGGAAGGTGTACAGATAGATGAAGAGAGAGTGAAAATGTATGTAATGAAATATGAAGCATCTGAAGGATTGGAATACTTCATCTCATGTGAAGACCGTGTAGCCGATGCACTAATAGGCTTTATCAGGCTTAGGATGCCTTCAAGAGTTTTAAGAAAAGAGTTAGAAAATGCTGGAATAGTCAGAGAACTCCATGTATATGGTAAGATGTCTCCTATAAGAACTAGAGAAGAAGGGTCTTGGCAACATCGTGGATACGGGTCTATGCTCCTAGCTAAAGCTGAAGAGATAGCATCCTTAGAGCTCGATGTAGATAAACTAGTTGTAATAAGTGGGATAGGAGTTAGAGAATATTATTATAAGAGAGGATATAAATTGGATGGACCATACGTGAGTAAGGTGTTAAGAAAGTGAATAGAGAGAAACTTCTTGGAATAGTCTTAGCAACCGCCTTCACATCTTTCACAATCTCATATTTGATACACCATCCCAAAATTGAGGGAAACATATATTCAGACATTGTCTCTTTTTGGTATAGTCCACTTGTAAGAGAGGTAAAGATACCTTACGTAGATGAAGGATTCGCATATCCGCCTATTTCGGGTTTCATCGTATATCTTTCTGCATTAATCGGTAAAGGAGAACTGATACCATATTATAATACCTTCTCTATGATACTCTACCTCTTTTACCTTCTATTGGTGATAACAATCTTTAAGATTATGAATAGAAAAAATATTCCAATACTCTATCTCTTCATCTTCTTGATATTTTCACCATCTATGATAGTTTACTTAAACTACAACTTCGACATAGTCTTCGCTTCACTCCTAATGCTATCTTTAATATTATATGAGAAAGGCAAGTATAAGCTCTCAGCGCTAGCATTCTGTGCTACAGCTCTAGCTAAGCTAATAAACTTGATCCTCTTACCATTAATGCTATCTTACTTAAAAAGTTGGAAAAGTAAAGTAAGCTACATAGTATACTCAATCTTCCCATTTCTAGGAGTGAATCTAGTCTTGCAGATCATCAATCCAAACTTCCTTTCAGATACTTATCTATTTCACGCTGAATGGGGTCTAGAGAACGCGTGGTTTCTATACTTGTTTCCCTCGAATGAGTCATGGGATACCGCTAAGTTGTTTAGTGCTCTAATAATGGTTTATGGTGTTTTCAAGATATATCTAACTAATGTAGGAGATATATATGAGAGAGCATTCATGCTTCTATCAGTCTTCCTCTTAACAAACTATGTCTTCACACCTCAAATGGTCATATGGCTCCTCCCATTTCTCGCTATAATGGGTAGACTGCCGATAACATTCTACATTCTAGAAGTTGCCAATGTAGGAATAATACTTACATGGTTTATGGTGGATAATCCGCTTGCACCCGGAGCATTACCACAGAATCTTGCCTTAATCAGAGCTGCAGCCCTCCTATACATGCTCATTGAGACGTATCTACTCTCATCTAAAAGGTATACTATCTCCCAAGAGTTTAAGGAGTTTTTAGAGAAATTTTTTAAAAACATTAAAGTATCATTGAAGCAGTGAAGTTCTATGAACCTATTAAGTCTAAAGAATTATTTTGGTAAGCTTGACCTTCAATTGATAATATTATCAGTGATTATTCTTATCTTAAAGTTAATGATTATTAATGAGCCATCGCCTAAGTTACAGCCCTCAGAATGCATTAACCCCCCTCTGTCTACAGATTGTGCGTTAATTTTCGATGAGGCCCACTATGTCCCAGCTGCACGTAAGATGTTGATGGGCATGGCAGTGAACAATGAGCATCCACCTCTCTCTAAAGCTCTCATAATCCTCGGTATTCTGATCTTTGGAGATAATCCAGTAGGTTGGAGAATC
>JANXDW010000037.1 GCA_025058515.1 Aigarchaeota archaeon | reverse complement strand
ATATGCAAAATAATAAAGAACTAGAATTTTTAACGATCTTGAAGAATAAGTTTGGTGAAGATATTCTTGGAGTAAGAAATTCTAAACCTAGAAGAATGTACATTGAGATCGAGCCTAACTCATTAAGAAGAGTAATATCTTTTCTAAAGAATGACCTTGGCTTCGATCATCTATCAACTATCACTGGTATAGACTTAGGTGAAACTATAGAGTTAATATATCATCTTGTCTACATGAACTCTCTCGTACTATCCATAAAGATAAAGACTCCGAAAAACAATTTAAAAATCCATACAATATCAGATATCTATCTTCCAGCTGAGCTATATGAACGGGAGATCCACGACCTCCTAGGAGTAGTTTTTGAAGACCATCCCGACCTCTCCAGACTGATACTTCCAGAAGACTGGCCTAGAGAACTCTATCCATTAAGAAAAGATAAGACTATTGACCAGATCTCCTCTACCCTAGATAAGAGTGAGGTGGGAAGAGAGTGAGTGGTACAGTTATAAGATTAGTAATAGGTCCTCAACATCCTGCATTAAAGGAACCTGAAAGATTTATTTTAGAGCTTGAAGGTGAGCAGGTTGTAAGAGCTATTCCTAGAATAGGATATGTACATAGAGGTATAGAGAAAGCAATGGAAAGTAGAACCTACATTCAGAACCTCTACCTAGTCGAAAGGGTATGCGGTATATGCTCTCATGCACATTCAATTTGTTATACTCAAGCTATTGAAGAACTACTGGAAGTCGAGGTACCGCCAAGAGCTAGATACATCAGAACAATATTCGCTGAGTTAGAGAGAATAAATAGTCATCTCCTATGGTTAGGCTTGATAGCACATGAAGTCGGATTCGACACATTCTTCATGTACATCTGGAGAGATAGAGAACTCATAATGGATATACTTGAAGAATTATCTGGTAATAGAGTCCACTATGCAGTGAATACTATCGGCGGAGTCCGTAGAGATTTAGATCATGATAAAGCTTCAAAGATCTTGAAGAGGCTCGAGATAATAGAAGAGAGAATTAAGAGATATATTCCTATGTTAGAGAGAGAGCAGACTTTACTGAAGAGAACTTTAGGGATAGGCCCCCTCAGCCAGATAGATGCGATAAAGTATGGTGCTGTTGGTCCTATGGCTAGAGCGAGCGGTGTAAAGAGAGATGTTAGGAAAGACGATCCATACGCAGCTTACGATGAACTCTCCTTTAACATAATAACACTCGATGATGGAGACTGTTTTAGTAGAATTATGATTAGAGCTTACGAAATATTGGAAAGTATAGAAATAATAAGAGAATCTTTATCTAAACTCCCAGATGGTGAGATACGTGTTAAGGTTAAGTTAGCAGTACCACCATCTGAAGCTCTCTCCAGAGTAGAAGCTCCAAGAGGAGAATTGATCCACTATGCAAGATCTAATGGCACGGATAAGCCTGAACGTTATAAGATTAGAGCACCAACCTTAGCAAATCTAGCTACTTTCAGTAAGATACTAGTCGGAGCATATCTAGCAGATGTACCAGTCATACTAGCTGGGATAGACCCTTGTTTCTCATGCATGGATAGAATGCAGATAATAGACCTTGAGAAGAATGAGAAGAACATCTGGACTATTGAAGATCTTAGGAGGTATGCTAGAGAATGGTATCAGAGACGTTAACCTTCTTAACTCAGATCTTGATATTCCCCGGATTTATTTTCATAATAATCTTATCTTTCTTCTCTGAATGGTATGTTAGAAAATTAACTGGGAAGATTCAAAACCGAATAGGTCCAAGCTATACTGGTGTAAGCGGGATACTCCAACCTATTGCAGACTTCATAAAACTTCTCAGAAAAGAAGATATCGTACCATCAACAGCTGATAAACTTATCACTACAATAGTACCAATACTATACTTTTCTCTACCCTTAGCTTCTTTCTCCATGGTGCCTATGACCAACCCCCAAGCTTTGATATATTTTGAAGGCGACCTAATATTCCTCATATTCATCTTTACACTAATTACATCACTAATCTTTCTTGGAGGATATTTTTCCGGCAGTATCTTCAGTATTATGGGAAGCGTTAGAGCAGCAACCCAGCTTCTAGGTTACAAGATCCCCCTAGTCTTCTCACTTTTACTACCAGCAATACCTGCATCAAGCTTCTCGTTGACAGAGATAGTTGAATGGCAGCAAAATAATCTCTGGATGATCTGGCTTCAGCCAATAGGCTTTGCAGTCTTATTTACATGTATGCTGGCTGAACTCGAGATTACACCTTTCGATATCCCTGAAGCTGAAACAGAGATAGTTGCAGGTTGGAGTACGGAGTTCAGCGGTGCTAAACTCGCATTAATAAGACTAGGTAAGAATATACAACTTCTACTTGCATCTTCATTGATCTCAACTTTATATCTAGGTGGTCCAGAACAAGTCTGGATAATCCCCCCAATCCTCATCTTACTGTTGAAGATCTTCTTAGTAATCTCTCTAATAGTTTTTATAAAAAACGTGATCGCTAGATTTAGAATAGACCAAGTGCTTTCAGGTATGTGGAAATACTTGATTCCTGCAACTATAATTCAATTCTTATTAATCAAGATAATGTTGGGGGTGTGAAGATGCATATCACGATCGAGGCTTTAAAGAATATTTTCAAGAAAGCTTCAACTGAGAAATATCCTATACAGAAGAAGATTCCAGAAGAGTATAGAGGTAGGCTTATCTGGATTATGGAGAAATGTGTTGGATGCAGTCTATGTGCAAGAGTCTGCCCAGTAAAAGCTATACAGATAACTGGTAAGGGAAAGGAGGCGATCATAACATACTTCCTAGACCGATGCATATACTGTGCTCAATGTGTTGATTCATGTAATGTAAAAGCTATAGAAATTACAAGAGAATTTGAATTTGCAGACTACGATAAATCTCAGATGAAATACGTATATGCGAGATAAAAGACATGATCCAACACTACTATACTTGATCCAGTTAATACATAATCTATCGGAGAATCATTTGTTCTTACAAAATCAAAGTACATCGGTAACAATACTAATATTCTTCATGAAAATTTAGATATACTTAGATGAATAAGATAGAGTGGATTGATCGTTTGAGAAAGATCTTAGATGATTGCAATCTTGACAAACCCTTATACATGATTGGTTATGGAAATACTTTAAGAAAAGATGATGGTGTTGGAGTATACCTAGTCATCAATCTACTTAAAAAGATTTCTAAAAAACCAGAATACATCCACATCTATCAAGCGCCTCTGAATATTGAGTATGTATTGAAGAAGATATCTAAAGAGAGTTACATAATTATCTGTGATGCAGTGAAGATGAACGCTGAACCTGGAACAGTGGTCTTCGTGGAGTTCAAAGATTTGAGACATGTTTTCTTCGACACACATAATGTTCCACTAAGCATTATACTTGAAAAAAGATCTTTGATAAGCAACTCCTATCTTCTTGGAATCGTTCCACAAAGCATAGAAATTGGAGAAGATCTAACACCCATTGTTAAGAACTCAGCAGATAAAGTTGTAGAAGTACTGGCAAAGTTGCTGGAGGAGAAAATAGAGGATAGAGCTTCATAGATTTAGATAACTTTTTATGGATTTTAATCGAGAACAATATAGAGAACTCTGGTTTATTTTAGTATATTCTCAAAGCTCTTAGCTCACTTTTAAACTTTTTATTTGTGTAAGATATTCTTTTATTCATGCAGATAGTTATCTCTGAGGTAATAGCCACAATTGTATTATTTATCTGGGTTATCTTTCTAGTTACTCTCTTGACTAAAAGAATCTACGAGTTTATGAGGAGAAATGGTTTGAGAGAGAATGTTGCGGTCTATTACAATAGAAAGATCATACATATACTTGCAGGCGGAGTAGTAGCTGTAATCATACCTTACACTTTTACTACACCTATCCTACCATTAATTATGGCGCTACTCCTCGGTCTCTTCACATACATACCTCATAGAACTGGGAGATTAATGTACTGGTTCCAAGTCAAGAACAATATGTATGAAGTAACTTTCTGCATAATGTGGGGTGTAGTAATAGCTCTTGGATGGTTTATCTCTAATGGAAATTTCTGGTTTGGAGTACTTCCAGTCTTATTCATGTCAGTGGGTGATGCTGTTACAGGATTAGTAAGGAACACATTATTTAAGAAGAGAACTAAGTCTTGGTGGGGGAACTTAGCTATGGCCTCTGTATCCATACCCATGGGTGCGGTGATGGGTGTGGCCGGGATGATAGCAGGTGCACTAGCATCCTTCATAGAACACTTCGAATACCATCCAATCGATGATAATATAACAGTCCCACTAACATCTTTCATCGTACTGATCTTAGCAATGCTCTACGCTCCATCTCTACTCACAATATAAAAGTCAGCTAATGAAAAAGTAATCTCAGAGAGTATCTATTAACTAAGAAAACTTGAAAGACTATATACTACGGTTTAGCCCATGGCCAAATAATTCTCTACCTATCCCATGCACATTATTCGATAATCGTCCATTTTCAAGCACCTCTCCTAGATTTTTTAATCTGTTTAAGTAGACGTTGACTAGGATATGGGTAGGACTGTGCTGACATATCGTCAAAGACTTGATGCTGAACTTGAGAAGTGGGGCTCTTTTGAGAAAGCACTTTTAAAGAATGAACGGGAGACATTCAACAGCCTCATAGGTCATGTTTATCACTATGCTCATGCTGCATCTATGTATCCTGAACGTGACCCATTCGACCTCTTCTTAATGTCTGGATTACTTTCTCATGAAGAAAGACTTCGATCTCTTGAGAAAGATTTGAAGCAGAGGATGAAGCTTGATGCGAGGATGGCTCCTTGATATTCATCCTCTTGAAGAAGATCACGTCTGCATCTGGATTAAAGATGAGGGAGGTCATGTTTTTCTTCATAAGCTTAGGTGGAGACCGAAGATCTATGCTGCAGGCTCTATAGAACGGCTCATTGAACTAGCTAAACGCTTATCACCTAAATACGATGTAGACTTTGTAGAGAAATTCATTAAACCTGGAGGTAAAGCTGATACAGTTCTAGAGGTAAAAGTTCCATTCGGTTGGAAAAAGAAGGTAGCGAAGACTATACTCGACCTAGGAAACCATACATACTATCAAGTCTATAATGTAGATCTTCCATCGATGCAAGAATTCTTATATGAACATGAATTATATCCAACAGCATACATAGAGCTCTACGACGACCACTTTAAGATAGTAGACTCAATAGAAGACCTAGACTATAGTTTAAGCTGGCTAAGATCAGGATACTTAGATGTGAAGATTGATTCAAGAGGTGTTGTCTCAGATTTCAGAGACATCATAGAAGAAGTGATCTTAAGATATGGAGGTGAGAAGATAGTTTTAGATCAGTCTGAAGATTCTATTCTAGAAGATTTGAGTAAGCTACTAGACAAGCTAGACTTAGATATTATTATAACAGATGGAGGCGACTCTTTCCTAATACCTTATCTCTATTATAGAGCAAAGGTAAATAATGTAAAGCTTAAACTTGGAAGAATAGAAGATCTAGAGAAGCTTAAGGTTAAGTCAACCTCCTACTTTAGCTATGGAAGAGTATATCGTAAATTCAGTGGGGTCAAGCTAAAGGGTAGACTCCATATAGATTCATCGAACTCTATGCTCTATAATGAGACAGGGCTTGAAGGAGTGATCGAGGTTGCGAGAACCACTAGGATCCCGATACAGGATGCAGCTAGATACACTATCGGATCATGTATGACCTCTCTCCAATACTATCAAGCACATAGACTTAAAGTTCTACTTCCATGGAGCTACTGTAAGACAGTCTACATGACCGCTTGGAGGTTAAATAAAGCTGATAGAGGAGGCTTGATAATTGATGTTAAACCAAGAGTATACTGGAATATAGGAGAACTAGATTTTAAGAGTCTTTACCCTATGCTAATGTATAAGTACAATATCTCGGGGGAGACGGTTAACTGTGAATGCTGTAAAGAAGAAAATTTTAAAATTCCAGAGATAGGATACCATGTCTGCAAGAAGTGGAGAGGGGTCGTTCCCAGAGCAATAGAGCTACCGTTAAAGAAGAGATTACAATACAAGCAACTCTATCAAGAAGTGGGAGACTCTGAGCTTAGGAGAATCTTTAAACAGAGATCAGATGCCTTGAAGTGGATCCTAGTCACGGCTTTCGGATACCTCGGCTTCAGAAAAGCGAAGTTTGGATCGAGAGAAGCCCACTTAGCAGTATGCGCTCTAGCTAGAGAGGTCCTGCTTAAAGCTATTAGAATAGCTGAAGAGATGGGTTTCGAGGTCGTTCACGGGATAGTTGACTCTCTATGGGTACATAGAGAAGAAGCATGCGATGAAGATTATCTTAAGCTAGCGGAGAAGATTGAGCGAGAACTATGTTTACCAGTAAGTTATGAAGGAAGATATAAGTGGATAATCTTCTTACCATCTAAAAGTAATCTAGAAAAACCTGTTAACAATAGATACTTCGGAGTTTTCGTAGATGGTAGAGTAAAGTATCGAGGATTAGAGATTAGGAGAAGAGATATGCCGAGGATCGTTAAGGAGATGCAGTATGATATGATCATGAAGTTAGCTGAAGCAGATTCACCTACAGAGCTTCGAGAGAAAGTCTCTGAATGCTTTGAGATATATAAGAAATATGCAGAGAGAATAATCTTAGGTCAAGTTTCCGCTGAAGATCTAGCCATTACACGAGTACTCAGTATGGATCTAGAAGAATATTCTACAAAGAT
>JANXDW010000021.1 GCA_025058515.1 Aigarchaeota archaeon | reverse complement strand
TTATTTTATAATTTATGGAGGCTTAAAGATAGTGAGTCTATAATGAAGATTCTTCTAAGCAATACAGTTATCTACGAGGGAAACATCTTCACCATCTCTCTACAAGACTTAAAATATATGGTCGTGAGAGATGGAGAATGTATTCCTAATTGCTATAGTTTTTTCTATAGTTTTGAAGTGTTTTCCAAGTCTGTGAAATACCTTCATCACTCCCCCAGAACAGATTAATCATCCTTCTCTTCAAAATATGAGCGTGGTCTATTAAATCAATAATTCTTAGGATTAGGTTAACCGGTCTTTCTCCACATAATTCAATCTACTTCTAATAATAGAGTATCTCTGCTCTATAGTTTGGATTCTTCTTTATGATTTCTTCTACATCATCTCTTAATGGTAGACCTGTCTGAGCACCTACTTTAGTTATCTTTACTGCAGCAGATGCATTTGCCCAAATCAAAGCTTCTTCAATAGGATATCCTTGTGAGAGAGCTACAGCTAACCCTGCATTGAATGCATCTCCAGCTCCTGTCGTATCTACTACGTCAACCTTGAAAGATGGATAGTATAATATTTTCTCGGATGAGACTAGTAATGCTCCTTCAGACCCTAAGGTGATCACCACATACTTTACACCTTTCTCTATCAATTTCTTACCAGCTTTAACCGCTGTTAATTTATCCTTAACCTCAACTCCTGTTAATTGAGAAGTTTCAACCCTATTAGGCGTTATTATATCAATATACTTGAAGATCTCTTCAGGTAGTGGGGATGCAGGCGCAGGGTTCAAGATCACTTTCTTACCTCTTGAAGCTGCAAGCCTACAAGCATGTATATTGATCTTCATAGGTATCTCTAACTGGAGAAGAACTATTTTAGAGTCGATTATAGCGTTTAATGCATTATTAACATCTTCTTCTGTTATCCAGTAATCTGAACCTGGGTCGATTACGATCATGTTTTCACCTGTAGTTATGTTTAAGATTATAAATGCAACACCAGTATTGTGTTCATAATCGATCTTTACATAAGTTGTATCCACACCGGATTTCTTAAAGTTCTCTAAAAGATACTCACTAAAATCTTTTCCAATCCTACCTACCATGTAGGTCTTTTCTCCAAGCTTACTACATCCAACCGCTTGATTAGCACCTTTACCTCCAGGAGAGATCTGGAAACCTCTTCCAAAGAGTGTTTCTCCAATCGATGGAAACCTCTCCACCTTTATATAGAAATCAACATGAATACTTCCAACAACTGTTATACTCATTCCTTTCTGTTCAATAAATGCAGGTAGACTTCTTAATTAATTTTTTAGCATCTTGAATATCTAATTCTCTTATTGTTTTATTCATATTGAAAACTCTTTAAAGAATGTGAGTTTACTACAAACATATTTATTGGAATTCAATGATTAAATAAGAGTAGGATTTAATCGGTCTAGGTGTGTTAAAGTTTATGGAGAAGTTAATTCAGCAAAATCTGTATCATATTATTCAAGAGTTTTCTAAATTCGGAAGTAGATGGTTGGAAAGTGAAGGCGAGGAGAATACTAGACAGATTATATTAGATGTGTTTGAAAATCTAACGATGGATAATGTTTACTGTGAATGGTTCCAATGTCATAACTATATCCCTAAAGAATACTACTTAAGAGTATTATCACCTTCGAGATATGAGATAAGATGTGAACCATTAGAATATTCTAAATACTCTGAAGTTGAAGGCGAACTTGTCTTTCTCGGCGAGTTCAAGGAAGAAGATGTAAATACTATATCTAAGCTTGAAACAAATCTTGAAGGAAAGATCTGCTTAATAGTCTCAGATACACCTGCCTTCTTCATATCTGAGCTTGCAGATAAAGGAGCTGTAGGGGTTATCGTCGCAACAGAAGCTCCAGATAACCTAATAAGAAGATTGGCCGCAAAATCGTATCCTCCTAATTTTGATGATCCAACAAGATGGAAAGCTGAGATTCCGGGAGTCTCGATCTCTAAGCAAGATCTCTATAGACTTCTTTCTTTAATGAGTTCGGGAAAGGTCACTGTGAAGATAGGGCATTTTTGGGAAAGTAAGATCTCTAGGACTTGTAATATAGTTGGTGTTGTAGAAGGATGTGTTGATGAGTCGATTGTAGTAGGTGCTCACTACGATTCTCAGATGAAGACTGTAGGGGTCTGGGATAATCTAACTGGACTCTCCACACTTCTAGAACTTGCAAGAGTTTTCTCAAAAGTAAAGAATCGTAAGAGAATGATTTTCATAGCTTTCGCTGCTGAAGAAATAGGTTTATGGGGTTCGGCTTTCTTCGTTAAAAAGAATAGGAGAGAATTAAGAGAGGAATGTAATGCTATGTTTTGTCTAGATGCAATAAGTAGTGCCTATCCTACTGAGAGAAGTCTATGGGTAGAGGGATTTCTAAAAGACTTCATCATAGAGAGTGTTGAGAGATATGGTTCCAAGATCGATAATATAAGAGAACTCAACGTAAGCTATAGTGACTACTATCCTTTTGTATTAGAGAATATATCTGCAGCAATGATATGGGAATATCCTCCAATAAACCCATATTACCATACAGAGAAAGATCTATTAAGATACATAAGCCTCGATAAACTTTACTTTATGGGTGAACTATATAGAAAGATTGTAGAGGATTTAGATAGGAGGAATTCATCGATTATTAGAAGGTAGGTTCTCTATCCGTAGAACCAAGGTTCAACAACGTTAGACCATACAGGTATTGTCTTGTAATTTTCAGGAGTTACTGCTACAGCTCGGCAAACGATCCATCTATGTCCATGTAGCTCTGCACAGACAGTAGGAGCCCAGTACTGGTCTTTAAATGGTCTAACACCCTTAGGTGTCTCAATATCTTCTACGAATAAGTTGTAGCTACCATCAGATTGAGGTCCAAGTTTCTTAGTAGGGTCAGAAATTATACGTTGACCTATCTCTGGGAGTGCTCTCTCTCCTTGTTCTTTGATGATCCTTAAACATTTCAATGCTAAAGCTCCATAGAATAAGTTCGGCTGATCCATTACTAGATCTACTAATCCATCTCCAATCAAAGGCATGATGCTCGGTGAAGAGTCGATCCCTATAACTGGTATATGTCCTTCCTTACCTCTCGGAACAGCTTTCTCTAAAGATTTTAATGCTTCAACTGCTCCAAGAGTTTTATTTAAATCTGTAGACATGATCAAGTCTGGAACTCCATGTGCTAGGATGGCCTCCGTGGTCGCTTTCTTACCTGTTTCTACAGAATGATATCCAGTGAACTCGAGAACATTTACACCGTATTTCTTGATGATCTCGATGAACCCTCTTGCTCTAGCCATCTGGACAGGATTCTCTGCTACATCTCTCATTACGAAAACTGTACCCTCGATCTTCCTTCCCTGCTTCTCAACGATCTTTACGTACTCTTCAGCTAATTGTTGTCCAATCTTAAAATTATCTACTAGTATACTAATGCTTATCTTCTTAGTATTTGCACTTCCATCATATGTTACGACTGGAACCCCTTTATTCACTGCTTCTTCAATTACTGCTACAGCGCCATCTTCAGTGCAAGGACAACCCATTATGCCATCTACACCTTGAGCAAGCATATACCTTATATCTTTATTCTGAGATTCTTGAGAGCCTCTAGGATCTAAGGTTAAAACAGTATCTCCAACGTATTGAGCATAATATACTAGAGCTCGATTGAGAGCTATATACCATTCATCTGTCATGACGTATGGGGAATCGCCCCAGAGATATCCTTTCTTAGCAACGGTTGGAGTCGGAGGCGAGATCATACTAGACGCAAAGTATGTTCCTACACTTCCAGCTACTATACCTGCAGCTACTCCAATCCCTATCTTAGCTCCAGTACTAATAGCATCTCTTCTTGTTATACGCTTATTTAGAAAATTATTTCTCATAATCTCATCTCGCCCTAAAAAGATAATTTGACATTATTTATTCTTTTCCTTAATCCTTCTTTCCCCATCTACTATCAATATTTATATCATGCTGATTTTCACTACGATGAGTGGAGCGGTAAAATATGGGTCATAATTATGAATATATGAAGAGGCCGCTTCTAAGTTTACGGAATATTCATAAATACTTTGGTAAAGTCCACGCTCTCAAAGGTGTAGATCTCGATATCTACGAAGGAGAAATCATAGGTCTCATTGGAGATAATGGTGCTGGAAAATCTACATTAACCAAGATAATTGCAGGTGTTATAAGAAAAGACTCTGGAGAGATCTACTTAAATGGAAAGCCAGTCGAGATAAAGAGTGTTGAAGATGCACGTAGATTAGGAATAGAGGTAGCTTTCCAAGAAATGACATTAATAGATTCACTCGATATTGGTTTGAATATATTTCTTGGAAGAGAACCTCTAAATCAAAAGATCCCCCTCTTCCTCGATTATAACAAGATGTATGAAGAAACAAGGAAAATTCTTAAACAACTAGGTTTAAGGACTTCAGATAGCCCTAAGAGAGAAGTTAGATTCTTATCTGGAGGAGAAAAGCAAGGAATAGTTGTAGCTAGAGCAATGCTATTCCAATCTAAGCTAGTTATTCTAGATGAGCCTACGAGGAATCTTTCAGTAGCAGGAGTTAGGATGGTCTTAGACTTCATAAGAAGTTTAAAAGAGAAGAATATCGCATGCATATTTATCTCACATACATTACATCACGTCTACGAAGTCGCAGATAGGATCGTGCTTCTCTCTCTCGGAAGGAAGATACTCGATGTTCCGAAATCTCAATACAGTGTTGAAGAATTAGAAGAAATGATAATAGAAAGAACTATGAAGCATGATATATCAGCTTAAAAATAGATCAAGTTAGTTCAATAATGGGAGAGTTGAAAGTTATGAAAGAAAAACAATCTGGATTCAATCTAAAACAGAATATGCTATTGTTCATGTTGGAGAATGCTGTCTGGCCATTATTCATAGCAATCTATTTGATTCTAGGAGTGATTCAACCAGTAATATTCTCTCCAACGTTTTTCATGTATATTCTCTATTTATCTGTTCCACTAGGTTTCGCAATACTAGGACAGACGATATGCCTCATCGGAGGTGTTCTCGACCTCTCGATAGGAAGCCTTGTCGGTTTCTCAGCAATGATCGCAGGAGTCATCTTAAAAGATTTTTATGGAATCCCTCCACATCTCTCTTTCGCATTACCAATAATCTTCGGCCTTCTCTGCGGATCATTCAATGGTTATTTCACAGGTTTCCTCAGACTTAATCCATTCATAGTAACTTTAGCAACTATGATGGCTTTCCAAGGATTAAAAATAATAGTAGCTCGTGGATTCACTATACCTGGTAGTTATCTACCAGAGATCTATCTTTTCCCAGGATCAAATGTAACCTTCTCCATAATTTCATTTATCGTTACAGTAGTGTTGGTCTGGATATTTCTCCGCTATACTAGACCTGGAATACACATCTATGTTGTAGGAGGTAATCAAGATGTCGCACACATGATGGGAGTAGACCCGAAAAAGATGATCTTCTTAATCTTTAGTATAAGCGGGGTCTTCGCAGGAATATCAGGACTTTATTATACAGGCTTTAATAGATCTGTACCAATAACTTTAGGAAATGAAGTATTGTTTCCAACTTTTGCAGCAGCGATCATTAGTGGTGTATCTCTAAGAGGAGGGAGAGGTAATATATTGAACGTCGTTGGCGGAGCTCTACTTCTTGGAGTAATCGAAGCATTCTTGGTAACATATGCTGTGTCACCTGAAGCTAGAATAGTAGGATATGGTTTCATGGTACTTATAGCTGTACTATTCAATCAGTTTAGAGATAATGTTAGAGATAGCATATTAAGGAGAATATAAATATAAAGGGAAAAGAAGATGGATATGGATTTTATTATTGTTTTTAGAGTTTTTAGATCTTCTTTGCTAGCCAGTTGATTATTCTCTCCCATAGAGTATCGTAGTAACCCCATTGGAGGAACTCATTTGTACACCAATGTGGAGCACAATCAGATGT
>JANXDW010000017.1 GCA_025058515.1 Aigarchaeota archaeon | reverse complement strand
GACTCTCGCCCGCGACGAGCCTGTTATCCCTGGGGTAACTTTTCTGTCACCACCGCCCCCCATCGGTGGGAGACGATGGATCGCTAGGCCCGGGTTTCCCCCCTGCGCCCCTTACCCTCGAGGGCGCAGTCAGGCCGGCTTATGCCCTTGCACTCTACGGCGGGTTTCTGTCCCGCCTGAGCCGACCTTTGGGCCCCCTCGATATCTTTTCGAGGGGGTGCCGCCCCAGCCAAACTGCCCACCTGCCGTTGTCCCAGGGCACAGGCCCCGGTTAGCGGCGTAGCCAAAGGTGGCCGGTGTTACATCGTCGCCTCCCCAAGCCCCCGGAGAGGCTTGGATCTACGGCTCCCGGCTACGCTCTGCACCTCCAGCCACACCGCAGCGACAGGCTGCAGTAAAGCTCCACAGGGTCTTCTCTCCCCGCTGGGAGATCCTGGACTGTTCATCCAGGTTAAGTGGGTTCACGGGGCTCTGGACGGGGACAGCGGGGCCCTCGTTGATCCATTCATGCACGTCGGAACTTACCCGACAAGGCATTTGGCTACCTTAAGCAACCCTACGTGAAATGAGGTAGGGCTGGACCATATCTTGGCCCTCAAGTTCATCTCCAATATCCCTCTACGGCCCCCGGCGTATGGTCTCTGAGGCGCCCACCCGTTCCTCTATGCTGCGAAGGATTTCTTCTAACGTATGTCTTCTGTCTTCTGAGAGCTGGTAGGCTTTTTCTAAGAGCTTTTTAAAACCTTCTAAGCTTCTATGCTCACCCTTCTCCAATCCTTCAACTATTTCAGCGAAGTATTGAAACTCTCTCCATTTTAAGATAGGCTTATACTTCTTGAAGAACGGTATTATTCTCTCAAAGAGATGTTTACGGTAATCTACAACATATTGAAGTATTGTATCTTCTTGACCTGGTTTAGATGTTATCCGTCCACAGTTAAAGACTCTTTTTAATAATCGTAGTACCTGCTCACCCTCCTTCTTCTGCGTAACGTGAAAGACTGGGTCGATCACCCATCCGAAGCGGGTATCCTCCTGCTTCTTGATAGATATTGAGAAGCATCCTTCGCCATCGACTAAGCCGACGATATAGTAGTGTAGGTACTTCCTCCTACTTGGTAGCATTGATGGATCGATTATATCTTTGAATTCATAGAGCAATTTCTACACCGATGGGTGGTTTTCGATCTCATTATTTAAGGGTTGAGCGGTGGATCGGGTGGTTCCCTGCGGGTTGGGGACATCCGGTCGACCCCTGCTACCAGCTTCAAGGGTCGGCCTTCAAAACCCCTTTCCCGCATATAGCCGGGTTTAACGACTCCCTTATTCGAGAGTCAGAGTTACTCCCGGCGTTTAGGGGCCCTTATCCCGGTTGGACCCGGGGTTCAGGTACCCCTGCTGGCCAGGATTGAGGAGCCGTTCAAAACCTTTCGGTCTCGCGGCTCCCTATGTTTTTATTAAACAGTCGGGACCCCCTTGTCACTGCGACCTGCGGTCCCAGGCTTGAGCCCAAGACCGCAGGCACCCCTTCTACCGAAGGTACGAGGCTAATTTGCCGAGTTCCCTCGCCCAGAGTGACCCCACACACCTGAGGCTCCTCACCTAGGGGCACCTGTGTCGGTTCTTGGCACGGTCGTGGAGGATCGTTCCAGCCTTCTTTTTCACCGGCTCCAAGGCCCAGCTGAAGCCCCCATACGGGAGCCCCATCCCGCTTTCACCTAGTTCTCGCCTTTACGGCACTCCCTAGGCTTATGCGGTTGGACCAGGCTACGGCCTGGCTCAGCCTACCTCGAAGCGTTAGAAGGCTGGCTTGCGTTGCCGCGATCCTACCTCCACGGCACCGGAATATTAACCGGTTTCCCTTTCGGCCTACCCGGTTAAGGTCGGCCTTAGGACCGGCTTACTCCCGGCTGACGACGCATTGCCGGGAGACCCTTGCCCCTACGGTGGCGGGGATTCCCACCCCGCTTTGCTGTTACTACCACCGGGATCTACATTAGCGGTCGGTCCACTGGACCTCACGGCCCAGCTTCTACCCAACCGCTACGCCCTCCTACCACCACCAAGCAAACTGCTTGGTGATCCGGGGTTTCGGCAGCCTGCTTAGACCCGTCAATTTTCGGGGCCCCCAGCCTCGGCGGGTGAGCTGTTACGCACTCCTTAGAGGATAGCTGCTTCTAAGCTTACCTCCCCGCTGTCTTAGGCTGGAGACGCCCTTTAGTTTGTTCACTTAGCAGGCATTTAGGGGCCTTAACCCCAGGTCTGGGTTGTTCCCCTCTCGGGATAGGAGCTTACCCCCTATCCCCCACTCCCAGGGTCTACGGCGCCCGCGGATTCGGAGTTCGAAAGGAAGGCGGGCCCTTTCGAGCCCTTACCTCCCTATCGGTGCTCTACCCCGCGGGCTACCTCGCCTGAGGCTGTCCTGCGAGACACTTCGGAGGGAACTAGCTATCACCGGGCTAGATTGGTTTTTAGCCCCTAGCCCCAGGTCAAGAGACCGAATTGCACGTCAGGACCTCTTACGGGCCTCGACCGGGGTTTCCCCCGGCTTCACCCTGCCCAGGGCTAGATCGCCCGGTTTCTAGCCGCATGACCGTGATTTCAGGCCCTTATGGGACCCCGCTCCTCGGGGATTGAGATCCCCTGCGAGCAAGTCGGTTTCCCTACGCCTACAGGCTATAAGCCTTTAAGCTCACCACGGTCATGCACTCCCCGGCCCGTGTTTCAAGACGGAGTATGCGACCCTGGTACCCCCACTCGACCTCTATAGATAGAGGTCTTAATGGGGGTTATCCTTTCAGGCCGCACACGTCTGTTACCGACCGGTTTCAGGCGCTTTTCACCCCCCTCTCGGGGTACTTTTCACCTTTTGCTCACGCTACTGGTGCGCTATCGGTCTCAGGACGTATTTAGCCTTGGAGGCCGATGGCCCCCAACTTCCCACACCATATCCGAGGTGTGGTACTTAGAAACCTAGGCATCACCCTTCCCACCTTCTCCTACGGGGCTTTCACCCTCTTTGGCAGCCTATTCCAAGGCACTTCGGATCGGTGGGTTAGGGTGGACCCTAGGTTCATAACCCTACATCCCTCTAGAGTTATCCCCTAGAGGTTCGGTTTAGGCTCCTCCCCTCTCCCTCGCCGGTACCCAGGGAATCCCATTTTGGTTTCTCTTCCTCTCCCTACTTGGATGTTTCCGTTCGGGAGGTTCCCACTTCCAGGCTTAAACCCGGAAGCGAGAGCTCAACTTACGTTGAGCTCTCAGGAATTCCCATTCGGAGATCCTCGGATCAACGCCCGCCTGCGGCTACCCGAGGCTTTTCGCAGCTTGCCACGTCCTTCTTCAGCGCCTGAGCCGAGGCATCCACCGGTCGGCGTCCTCAGGTTTAGGTTTTCTCCTCCTATCTAGTTAGCGGTTTCTCTTATCTCTGTAGATGCTTCATTATGAGCTTCAGCTCTCTGCATCCAGTCTCTAACTCATCGTTAGAGACTTTCATCTAATGCCATCTTAATTATGTTATATGGCTAGATATAAGTATTTCTTATGGAGAAGCTTAGAAAACTAAGGAAATAATTTATTGTAGAAATACTTTTAACAAGATTTTTAGTTTGAGGTCTTGACGGTCTTCTAGGATGGATGTTGTAGTTACAGGTGGATGTGGATTTATAGGAGGGCACCTCGTTGAGTATCTATTAGAGAAAGGTTTCAAGATTACGGTAATCGATAATCTCTCTAGATCTTCATTAGAGATGGTTAAGAAGTTCTCTAATCTAAGTAGTGTAGAGCTGAAGATAATAGATATTAGAGAATATCAAAGATTATTTGATTCTATCTCTGGAGATGTAGTATTCCATTTAGCAGCTTTAACCGATGTCGTAGAGAGCGAGGTTGATAGATCTAGCTACTGGAATGTAAACGTAGTTGGAACCATAAATGTTCTCAACACTGCTCTAAAGAAGAATATGAAGATGGTGTACGCTAGTTCAGCAGCAGTTTACGGTGATCTAGATAAACCTGCTAGAGAAGACCTCAACCTTAATCCAATAAATTTCTACGGTTACACCAAACTTAAAGCAGAAGAAAAATGTCTAGAGTACCTTGATAAGATAGACATAACCATCCTTAGATTGTTTAATGTTTATGGAGAGAGAGCTAGAGCTGGAGTAGTAAAGAACTTCTTAGATTCTGTACGTAACAGAAGACCTCTAATAGTCTACGGTGATGGAGAAAGTGTAAGAGACTTTGTACATGTTAAAGATGTTGTAGAAGCTTTCTATAAAGCCTACATAAACCCATCATCTAGTGGAAAGACGATAAACATCGGCTCAGGGAAACCTGTTAAGATTGGAGAATTAGCAAGATTCATTAATGAAAAGACTATGGTTGGTATAATCTACAAAGAATCTAGGAAGAACGATATAAGATATAGTGTTGCAGATATATCTTCTGCTGAAGCTTTTCTTAATTGGAGACCTAAGATAGACCTATTTGAATGGTTATCTGAGAAGCTGAAAGAACTTTAATGATAGATTATTGAAAGAAACTCGAGAAGATCGATGTCCAAGATCTAGTAATTGAAGTTTCCTATACTATCTAACTATCTAATAGATCACAATTGTGTGAAGACCCGCTTCCTGTAAGCTTCATTCACTATGTTTTTAAGATTCTTGGTCGCTGCCTCAACATCTTCTTGACCGAATATCGTTGTACCAGCTATGATTACGTTTGCCCCTGAATCAACTATCTTCTCAACATTTTCAAAATCTACTCCACCGTCTACAGCTACATCGAGATTAAGATCTTTCTCTATGAGGAGTCTTCTCAGATCTCTTATCTTATCATACATTTTCAGTATAAATTTCTGACCTCCAAATCCTGGATTAACAGTCATTATCAAGATCATATCTACAAAATCTAGAAGGTATTCAATTGTAGATAATGGTGTAGCAGGGTTCAAGGCAATCCCAGTTTTCACTCCTCTTTTCTTTATAGAGTCGAGTATCCTCCATGAATGGGGTGAAGCTTCTACGTGGAAGATTATCTGATCTGCACCTGCATCTACTGTCTGCTCAACCATGTCTTCAGGTCTCTCTACCATTAAGTGGACTAGGAATGGTAGCTCTACCTCACTTCTCAATGCTTTTACAACCATTGGTCCAAAGCTTATATTCGGTACAAAGTGTCCATCCATTACATCAAAATGTATCATATCTGCACCTCCTCTCTCAGCTTTTTTAACTTCTTCACTAAGATATCTAAAATCTGCTGCGAGGATAGAGGCAGCTATCTTCGGAGGAGGCATCATAACTTTTTTAGAATACTTATGCATCATACTGATTCAGCCATCTCTATAATTTTAATCGAGAAGTATAAAAGATGATCTCAGTTATCGGGTATGAGTTGTGATTGTGGGTTAATCGTATTTTATGTTTCTCTTCTGTAGGTAAAGGTATACTTTCTCAGCGGTCTTCTCCATTCCAAATGCTTTGAGATGTAGTAGCGTATCAGCATATGCTCTAGCTCTTATCGCTTCCCTTGTATCATCTTTTATCTTCTCGAGATCATAGAAGAATTCTTTAATAGCGTGTTTACAGTTCTCTACAAATATCTCAATCTCTGGAACTCCTTCTTTACCATACTTTTCTAGCAACCATCTATATATTCTCTGAAATAGCTCAGGCTCATATATTCTTAATATATCGAATACGGTTAACATGTAGTAGGTAGCGACGTTCCCTTTGTGTATCATACCTTTAGGAAATATTTCAGCTATTAGATGGAGGGGTGTCCCGCTTACTCCATGCTGGGCTATCCTCGTTGGATAGCCGTGATCCCATAAAGCTTGAACTATCTCTACCGTTCTCTTTAAATTTATACCTAGTTGTGGGATTATGTTTCCTTGAGCATCTACTGAGACTCCATGTTTTGAACCATTATTTATTGCAAGCCAATGTATATCTACACCATTCTCCTTCATCGATTTAATATAGAATAATGCTTCATCAACTTCTGTTAACTCGCTCTTACCAATCTCACCTACTTCTCCTTCTCTTCCATAATTTCTATGACCTATCCTCTCATCTAGGTATCTGAATAATTCTAATCCTCTCTCTATAACTCTCTTTAGTTGCTCAGATACCTTGTCCTTGGTAAGATCGAATAGATAGGATGTATCGATTGCATAGCTTGTAAAGCCTGCATCAATTCTAGCATCTAATTCTCTCTTCACATTATCTATCTCTTCATCTGTTCCTTTCTTAACAACTACGTGATCTGCATGTAGAGTATATCCAAACCATCCTACATTCTCTGCTGCTTTTCTAACTCTTTCTGCAAAAGTTTTAGGTGTAAGACCTGTATACCCACCTTTAAGATTCATCTCCGATAATGCTAATTCTAAGATTACAATATTTTCAGTATCTTTTGCTGCTTTTAGAACTCCTTCTATAACCTCAATAGTTAATCTAGGATTTACTGCCAATATTATCTCTCTAGGTGGAGTTAAAGCATTAAATAAAATATTTCCAGGTATTGGGCTTCTAGGCTCTTCGAAGAATTGAATATGATTAGGCTTCATCTTAAGCTCAGAAGATTCTATGCATTAGAAAAATATAAATATTAATTTTTAACAAGATCTAAACCATAAAACTCAAGAAGGCTTATCAAAGCTGTGAAAAATATTAATATTAATGTTTATGGAAGTTTTTCAAGTGTATTCGATTATTGATGGAGTTGTCTACGTTAATTGTACAGCACTAGTGTTTATGTAGTTTTACTCTCTCTTGATGCTCGTTCTTCGGCCATGTCTTTAAGAACTTCTGGAAGTTGTGGGAATTGATTATTCATTCTTTGAGCTGCTATCTCTGCAGCTTCGTCTAGTATCCTCTGTGCTTCACTATCTGAGACCAGTACTGATACCTGGGCTCCTGTAACATTACCAGCCTCGATGATCACTGTCTCAAGCATCTCATCTACTGTTCTCAAAGCATTTGCGACCTCTGGTACTAGACCTGATAACTCAGACTGAACCTGCTTCACAATCTTTGTTGCTGGCGCAAGTGCTCTCATCACATCTCCAAACTCTTGAACAGTCTCCAATCTAAGTATAACCTTCTCTAGAGATATCTGGCTTCTAAGAACAGTCCTACTCATCTTCCTAAGCTGAGCTATCTCATTCGCGTATATCACAGCTCTATCTCTATCAAGCTCTTGCTCAGCTCTAATACATGCTTCAAATAATGCTCTATCTCTAGCTAAAAGTCTTTGATATGTTCTCTTTAGTTTCTCTGATTGAATCTTGAGATGAGTCAATATATTCATTAATCTATTGTTCACTAAGATCGTTAAGGGTCTTTCTTGGGTTTGAGGTGCCTTCTCAGCCCTTATTCCAAATGGAAACTTCAATTCTTGAATTCACCTAGATATGGTCTCCCAACCCTCATATATTAAGCCTTCTAGAAAAATCCATCTAGCATAAGACATCGAGAACATGATTGAAGATAACTTAAGATTATCCAAGTCTTTCAATACATACCAGCTTACAGAAGAAGAATCTAAAAACACCTACAACAAAGAGTATTTATCTTTCAAGACCTAATGGTAGGGGTGATAGGTGTACAATATGGTTAAAGGATTAAAATGGTGGGTTTGGCTTTTAATAGGAATCTTAATAGGTTCGATTACTATGCTGAGTCTATCTATCTCATTTCAAGTATCTAGACCTATTAATAGATTAGAGTATGTTGCACTCGTTGAATTATCTGGGAGTATTGCTTACTCTGAATCTCCCTTAACACTCTTCTCCGGTGAAGTGTTAACACCTAGCGATGTCGAAGACTTGGTATCTCAGATTAGAAGAGATCCAACTATAAAAGCTGTAGTATTGGTGATCAATAGTCCTGGAGGTAGTGCTGCTGCATCTGAGGAGATATACACAATGTTTAAAAAACTGAGTGAAGAGAAGATCTTGGTTTCATATATTACAGAGTATGGTGCATCAGGTGGATACTATATTGCTCTTCCCTCAAAAGAGATAATTGCTTCACCTCATTCTTTAACAGGCTCGGTGGGAGCTATAAGCATAGTGATAAGCTGGAAAGAGCTTATGGATAAGCTTGGGATAAAGTCTGAGACATTTAAGAGTGGAGAGTTGAAAGATATTGGGAGCAGTTGGAAAGATATTACAGATGAAGAGAGAAGAGTTATGACCTCGATAATTAATTCTATCGCAGATATCTTTAAGGAAAGAGTTAGAGAACATAGAGGAGGAAAGATCGTTGATTGGAGTGAAGTGTTCACTGCTAGACCCTACACTGGTCTTCAAGCTCTTCAAGTGGGATTGGTCGATGGTATCGGCTCTCTAGATGATGCTGTTAAGAAAGCCCGTCAACTATCTGGTCTACCTGAAGATGCTCCTACAAAATGGATAAAGCCGAGAGCTCCAACTCTTCTCGAGTTACTACTAGGAGGAAGCTCAACCCGAGTAATGAAGCTTAGCTACGAAGTCCTCTTAATGTGGCCTCTCCCAGATTTCAGTACTCTAAGATGCAATCCTCAAGGCTGGAGAGCTTATTTACAAAACTAATCTTGGTAGATGAACGGATAGGAGAAGTTTATCGACGGTTCACATACCAACCATCATCTATACATGATTGTTAAAACGTCTATGAGAACAATATCTCAGAGGCTATTCTATATCTTCTGTAGAAACTCTTTCAATACTTCAGCCATGTCTACAACTTCTTTTACCGAGATATTCTCTTCAGAAGAATGAGCATACCGTATCTCTCCAGGACCATATATTATACATTTTATCCCAGCTTTATGGAATAATGCATTTGCATCTGTCTCTGATTCTACGATTCTTTTTTCAGGTTCTCTTTGAAGAACTTTTCGATGCACATCACATAGGATATTAGCATATTCTGTTTTAGTAATGAAGCCATCACATCCGTGAATTGGCTCATACTCTATCTTTACGTTACTCTGGAGACTGATTTGATCGATCTCTCTCTTTAAGAATTCTAGAATCTTTAAGTAAGTTATCGCTGGATGGAAGTGTATTAAGATCTCGCCTTCAGCTACCCAAGGTGTGACCCATCCTCCATACCCTCCAACAATCTTACCTAGATTAAATATAGGTGACATACTGTATTCAGCGTTCACTGTGAATTCTCTTGTTATCTTTTCTTCTAAAATGTTATAAATTTTATAGAGGTTTAAGATAGCGTTATCTTTACTTCCAGATGCTCCATGACCGCTCTTACCGTAAACTCTTAACTTAAATTCAATACAGCCAGCGTTTCCTACGCATACATTCATTGAGGTCGGCTCCGGTATTATGCATACCTCAGTCTTTACACCTCGAATCATTAACTCAGCTGCACCTCTACCATACATTTCTTCATCTACTACGAATGCAAAAACCACGTCAGGCTCAATATTCTTTTTAGCTATTTCTTCAAGCGTTAATATCATCGAGGTTAAACCACCTTTCATATCGCATGCTCCTCTACCGTAGACTCTACCATCTCTAATCACTGGATTGAAAGGGTCTTTCATATCTAGTTGTGGTACTGTATCAAGGTGACCACAGACCATAACCTTATTCTTTCTTCCTAATTTCACTAAGACGTTGTAACCTGTCTTGTATACTTCTTGTAGTTCAGGCTTAAACCCTATCTCACTCAAGTAATCGAAAACATAGTATGAGAGTTCTTCTTCATGTCCTGATGGACTTTGAATAGAGATGAGTTTAGATAAGATCTCTACAGCTTTCTTAAACTTCTCCATCATCTGATCAACATCATGTTTAACATGGATAAGAAATATCTTTCGATAATACCGATTTCAGAGAAGACTTCTCAAGTTGCTCATTTAATCTCTAACTCGGTCTCCGAGTTTATATCTAAATATGAAGGTTTTTATAGAGCTTCAATAACTGCAGATTGAGAACTAGATTCTCGAGGTGCTTTAATCTATATGCATGAAGCTGCAGGTTCTGAAACTTTAAAATATTTTGAGATGGCTAGAAAATATCTCCCAGCTAGTTTATGGGCTTCTGGAAGTATTGTAACTAGCTTCATCGTAGAGAGAGCTGAAGGATCATATCTAATAGATGTGGAGGGTAGGAGGTTCATCGACCTAACTAGCCAGTGGTCTACAAATAATGTTGGAAACGTAAATGAAGAAGTGTTGAGAGCAGCTATTGAAGGCTTGAAACAGTATGGCTTCATAATCTATGGTCTAAACTTACATAAAGCTGTATTCGACCTAGTTGTAGAGCTTCTTAGAATTAGACCTTCACAAAAATTGACTAGAGTAGCTTTAGAGCTCTCTGGTACTGGTGCAGTCGATGCAGCAGTGAAGTTCGCTGTAAAATCTAAGAAGAGACCTCACATAATAAGCTTCCTAGGTCAGTATCATGGATACTACACAGGCACCTTAGGCTATGGTCCAGAGAGCGCAGATGCTAGAAAATATTTTGAAAACTTCTATGGAAACTCTGCAGTACTCCTTCCATATCCAGATTGTTATAGAAAACCAGAGTATATGAGCTGTGAAGAATATGGTAAATTCATAATAGACTATATTGAAGACATCGTTCTAAGATATCAAGTTGCTCCAGATAGGATATCTGGAGTCTTATTCGAACCTATAGCATGCGAGGCCGGGGTATGGATACCTCCAGACAGCTTTATACATGGATTGAGAAGGCTTGCAGATAATTATGGCTGGTTCTTGATAGCTGACGAGGTCATGACGGGGTTCGGTAGAACAGGTAAATGGTTCGCTATCCAGCATTGGAATATAGATGTTGAGCTTATGCCTCTAGGAAAAGGAATAAGTGGAGGCATATTCCCGATAGCAGCAGTCTATGGGTCTGAAGAAGCGATGGCCACAGAACCAGTAGAATACGGTACAACCTTCGGAGGTCATCCAGCTGGATGCCTAGCAGCAGTAGCAAACATCAGAGTCATGGAGAAGTATAATCTCGTTGAAAATTCTGAAAGATTAGGATGGAAGGTTTTGAAGAGGATTAAAGAATGGCCTGATAGATATGAGATAGTCGGCGACGTTAGAGGTAAAGGTCTAGCGATCGGAATAGAGTTCGTAAAAGATAAAAGGTTGAAGACTAGGAACCCTGAATCTGCTAGAACAGTATATTTTGAATGTATAAAGAGAGGCGTAGTACCATTAATGGATATGGGAGACTGGACTCTCAGAATCCAACCACCTCTAACTATTGAAGAAGAAGTATTGATGCATGCAGTAGACGTTATTGAAGAATCTATAAGATTAGCGGAGAAAGAATTCAAGAAGAGGTAGGTTAGAGCTTCTCAAGAAAAAAGGAATATATACTTCATCATCTATCACTTTCATATGAGATTGATCTCGACATCATCTCCAAGAAGATCTAGTGGATTATCTAGAATCATATTAGTATCTATCATCGTGATCGCTTTAATCTTAGTTACAGTATTAGCCTACTCTTTAACAACGTTAACTAGACCTCCTCAAAAGCTTGTAGCATTCGTCTGGGAAGACTTCACCGTCCCCGAAGTAGTAAATCCATTAAGAGAGAAGTATCCTCAACTAACACTTGAGAATAGCATATTTACATCACAGCAAGAGATGTTGGCTAAGCTTAAAGGAGGCTTCAAGGCAGATGTAGTCAGTCCATGTATAGACTATCTGCCCACACTCATCGACCTCAACCTCTTGCAGCCAATAGATCCTAGTAGATTGAAGAATTGGGATAAATTGTTCAAGAGCTTGAGAGATTATCCAGAGATATGGAGAGATGGAAAACTATACATGATTCCAACAGCCTTCGGCATCCAAGCAGGAATAACTTATAGAAAAGACAAAATATCCGAGATTCAAAACTGGATGGATATCTTCACCCTCAAAGAAAGGAGGACGTTGATCTTAAAAGATCCGAGAATAGGGATAGCTATGGGAGCATGGGCCTTAGGTTACGAATATCCTTGGAATTTAACTAGAGGAGATCTTGAAAGAGTAAAAAGTTTCTATAGAGAACATAGAGACGCTATACTGAAGTTCTATGAAAGTGATATAGAAGGTAGAGAACTACTAGCATCAGGAGATGCTTGGATCCTCGCAGGAAGCGGACCAGCTCAAGCATACTGGTTGAGGTCAGAAGGTATTGATGCAGAGTTTACTTTACCGGAGGGGCGGGGTATAGGATGGCTGTGCGGATTATCAATACTAAAGACCTCCAACAACTTAGAAGCAGCATACACGTACATTGATTACTTTATCTCTGAAGAGCCTCAGCTTTACTATGCAAACGAGTGGCTATATGGACCGAGTAATGCAGAAGCTTTCAAGAAGGTCTCTCCAGAAAAGATTATAGAGAGTGGAATGGTAAGCCCTGAAGTATTATCACAAGTTCTTCCTTTGATAGAACCTGAGAACATCGATGAGTGGATAGAGATCTGGGAGGAGATCGTAGCAGGTTAATGTATGACTTTAGCGAAGACTTCCCGATCTATGAATGTATAGAGAATCTAGACAAACAATTTCAAAAATCTCCACACATATCTTAAGATCTTTTGATGAGAGATAGGGATCACTGGTTTTGAGAACTGAGTACTTAGTTTAAGAATATTGGAAAAACCATATATATCTAAGATGAGTTAATCTTTTCGGAAAATGGAAATTGAAAAATATCGTAGATATGATGAAGTGAGCGGTATATCTTTTCCTAGATCGATCATTATAGTTACCGTTATTGCGGTAGTAGTGGTTGCGGCTATCTCAGCTTATGCTATCTTACTTACTCAACCAGGGAAAGTATCTGGAAAGATCATTGCATTCGTATGGGAAGACTATACTATGCCAGAGGTTGCGGACAACTTCACCAAGCTTTACCCAGACATCATAGTTGAGTACAGCATATTCACAGACCAGCCAGAAATGTTTACAAAGCTTAAAGCAGGGTTTAAAGCAGATGTAATAAGCCCATGCGTAGATTACATTCCATCACTTGTAAAAGCAGGACTGATTCAACCTATAGATCCTAGTAGGTTAAAGAATTGGAATAAATTGTTTAAAGATGTTAGAGAGTATCCAGGTATATGGTTCGATGGAAAACTCTACATGGTTCCAACGGATATGGGGTCTGAGACCGCTGTTGTATTTAGAAAAGATAAAGTTAGCTTCATCGAATCATGGATGGATGTATTCAAGCCTGAGTATAAAGAAAAGATATTGATTATCGATGATCCGAGGCTTGGTATTGTTATAGGAGCTTTTGCTCTAGGATACGAAGATCCATGGAACTTGTCAAGAGAAGATCTTGAAAAGATAAAAGAGTTCTATAGAGAGCGGAGAGACTTGATACTCGGTTTCTATGAGAGCGACTTAGAGGTTAGAGATATGCTTGCCTCTGGTGAAGCGTGGATCGCTGCTGGTCCAAGCCCTACTATAGCTTACTGGTTGATATCTGAAGGCATAGACGCTGGCTTCACATTCCCTGAAGGTAAAGGTACATCATGGTTCTGTGGAATGTCTATCGTGAAAGATGCACAAAATCTAGATGCAGTTTACACATACATAGACTACATAATCTCAAAAGAAGTAGAACTATACTTTGCAGAAGAATGGCTATACTCTCCATCTAATGAAGAAGCGTACATGGAGATCTCTCCAGAAGTTAGAGGATGGCTAACTTCTCCTGAACTATTCCAGAAGCTGATACCATTAACAGAGCCGCCCAATATAGATGAGTGGCTAGAGGTCTGGGAGGAGATCGTAGGAGGTTGAAATTTGAATTCTAAAGCGATCTCACTTAAGCTAGTAAATATATCGAAACTCTATGAAAAAGTTGTTGCATTAGAGAATATTAATTTAGAAGTTTATAAGGGTGAGCTTCTAACAATATTAGGACCTAGTGGAAGTGGTAAGAGTACGTTGTTGAAGATAATAGGAGGATTCGAGGAACCTACATCGGGAGAGATATACATAAATGGAGAGTTGATGAATGGTGTTCCACCGTATAAGAGACCTACGAGCATGGTCTTCCAAGACCTTGCACTCTTCCCACATCTAAACGTATTCGATAATATAGCATACGGATTAAAGATTAGAAAGAAGAGTATTGATGAGATAAAGAAGAGAGTTAAGAGTGTTGCTGAGCTACTCCATATAGAAGATCTTCTAGATAGGCGTGTAACCCAGCTTAGTGGAGGTCAAGCTCAGAGAGTTGCTCTAGCCCGCTCCTTGATACTGGAGCCGGAGATACTTCTACTAGATGAACCCCTAGGTCCACTTGACTTAAAGTTGAGGAGAGAGATGCAGCTTGAGCTTAGAAGAATTCAGAAGAGCTTGAATGCTACATGGGTTTATGTTACCCATGATCATGAAGAGGCCATGGTTATGTCTGATAGAATAGCGATACTGAGGTCTGGTAGAATTCTAGAGGTAGGAGAGATCAAGCAGGTCTATGAGAAGCCTAAGAGCAAGTTTGTTGCAGAATTCTTCGGAGAGACGAACTTCTTCGAATGCAGGATCGAACACATTGAGAACAATATAGCAACATCCTCTTACGGTGAGATAATTTTTCAGTTTGACGTATCTAGTGACTTGAAGCCAGGCGATAAAGTTATCTTGATGATAAGACCTGAGAAGATAAAGATCTCCATGAACCCTCTAAGTGAGAAGGTTAATGTAGCTAGATGTATTTTGAAGGAAGCTGTCTATAAGGGTCCACATGTAGATATGAAGATGGTGTTAGATGATTCGAAGACTATTTTCGTTAGGTCTTCTGAGCTACCCTATAAAGAGGGGGAACTTCTATACTTGAAGTGGAGAAGAGAAGATATAACAGTGATAAGAGAATGAATAGACTTAGATCTTTAAGATGGCGTATTCCTATCTACGTCTTGTACAGTATACCGTCTATAGTATACCTTACCATCTTCTTCTACATCCCTATAATGATGATAATAGTTTACAGTTTTTGGCAAGGTGGTCCACTATACAAGATCGTCCGAGTGTTTACTCTAGAGAACTATGTAAGATTCTTCACAGATGAGCTATCCCGTAATGTTCTAATATGGACGAATCTTCTCGCTCTGCTCATCTTCGGGATCGTGATCATTATCGCTTATCCAATTGCTTACTTTCTAGCTAGAATGATGAAGGGGGAAACAGGCTTGAAGATAATCTTACTGATCTTGATACCGTTGGAGATGAACTACTTGATAAGAATATTTGCTTGGAGGAATATACTCGGGGAGAGCGGGCTCATAAATAGTACCCTACTATCTCTTGGAGTGATCAATGAGCCTTTAACCATGCTCTTCCACAGTATCTACGCAATCGTAATAGTAGCAATTCACAACGATCTTCCATACGCTATCTTCCCACTCTACATAACTCTAAAGAGTATACCGAGAAGCCTCTACGAAGCAGCCATGGATCTAGGGTCGAATAGACTGAGCGTATTCTTCAGGATTACCTTACCTCTCAGTTTACCTGGAGTAGCTATCGCCTTCCTATTCATATATATACCAACAGTTGGAGAATTCGCTATACCAGCTCTAGTAGGTGGTAAGACCTATCTACTTGGAAACTTGATAACGAGGGGGTTTCTAGACATAGGGAACTGGCCATTTGCATCTGCTGCAACTATGAGTATACTTGTATTGACTTTGATCGCTATGTTTGTAGTCTTTAAGCTGACTGGGATGAGGTGGCTCTATAGATGAACTTGGGTAAGGCTATTCTAGCAGTATTCACTTGGACGGTTATAGCATTTCTAATATACATACCGCTAATCCTCGTAATCATCTTCTCATTCAACGATAGCATATACTTCATCTTCCCACTTAAAGGATTCACATTAAAATGGTATCTAAGAGTCTTTGAAGACCCGGGCTTCTTGAAGAGTGTGATAAACTCTATAGTTGTTGCTTTAGCTACAACTGCGGGAGCCATCTTGATAGGTGTGCCTGCATCCTTCTCATTCGTTAGATTGAGGAGGAATAATACGTTTGCAGCATTCATAGTGATTCCTTTCATAGTACCTTGGCTGGTGATAGGTGTCTCATGCTTGATCTTCTTCTACGCTATTGGGATCCCGCTCTCTCTCCTCACCGTCACCTTGAGCCACATAATCTACAGCATACCTCTCGTAGTTCTGATAGTTGCAGCTAGGTTGATAAGCTTGAACCCGAACTATGAGAAGGCGAGCATGGATTTAGGAGCAGACCAAGTCCAGACATTCATTAACGTAACCCTACCCTTGATCTACCCCTCTATAGCCATCTCAGCTCTAATAACTTTCTTATGGTCTTTCGACAACTTTATAGTAACCTTCTTCACGATTGGATCCGATATGACAGTTCCACTCTGGATTTGGGGCTCTCTTAGAAGACCGGTAAACGTACCAGTAATAGCAGCAGCATCATCCATCATCATAATAATAGGCTCTCTAATAGT
>JANXDW010000013.1 GCA_025058515.1 Aigarchaeota archaeon | reverse complement strand
GAAGACAGCGCTAGATAAGCTGATGACGCTACATGGAAAAGGGATCAAGTTTATTATCGGTCCAATGAGTAGTGCAGAAGTCAGTGAGATCAAGTCGTACGCAGATGCAAACCAGATACTTGTTATCTCACAATCTTCAACCAGTCCTGCCCTAGCAATTGAAGGCGACTGGGTATACCGTTATGTAGCAACTGACCTAATACAAGGACCAGCAGCAGCTAGGGTAGCATACGAACAAGGGATAAGATATCTAGTACAAGTTTGGCGAGGAGATACTTGGGGCGATGGTTTAGCGCGTGCTACACGAGAAGCATTCTCAAATATTCTAAAGAAGACAGGAGAAGCGGGTGAAGTTATAGAAGGAGTTAGATATGATCCAGCTGCAAAGGAGTTCTCGGCTGAAGCAGCGAAATTAGCAAGTCTGGTAACTGACCTCGTAGGAAAGTACGGTAAAGACAAAGTAGGTATCGATGCTATAGGGTTCGAGGAGATGATAGCATTTATCACTGCAGCAAAAGCATACCCGATACTTGCTGAAGTAAAATGGATTGGATCCGATGGGACTGCCGGCGTCAGCGGTTTAGTTAAAGAAAGAGAACTAGCAGAATTCTGTATGAAGATCCAGTTCCTTAATCCAATTGCTACACTTGGTGTTGCACCACATACAGAAAAGGTAAAGAATGCTGTTAGAGAGAAACTCGGTAGAGATCCAGAGCCATATGCGTACAACTCTTATGACCAATTATGGACTCTAGCTATTGCTCTAGACCTAGTGGATAAATATGATTCAAAAGCTGTCAGAGATATTTTACCTGAAGTTGTGAAGAGGTATATAGGTGCTTCAGGCTTCATCGAGCTTGATAAAGCTGGAGATAGAGCATATGCAGATTACGAATTGTGGATTCCATGGCGTGTTGATGGCACCTATGATTGGCGTATTGCAGGAACATGGCGTGGCGCAATCGATAAAGTAGAATGGGCTGATTGGTGGTTAGAAGCTACAAAGTAGATGAGGTTGAAGAGATCACATAAACTATGAATAAATTTTTAAATTCCTATTTTTTTACTTTTGGTGAAGGATTTTGGGAGAATTGGATAAACGCATTCTCTGGACAGAGAGTTTAAGCAAGTTCTTTGGAGGGTTAGCTGCAGTTAACAGTGTAAATATAGGGGTAAGAGAGAAGACTATAACTATGCTTATCGGACCTAATGGTGCAGGTAAGACTACACTTGTAAATCTATGCACAGGCGTTCTAAAACCTGACTCAGGTAAAATATATTTTCTCGGTAAAGATATTACAGGATGGCCTTCTCATAAAATCTATAGAGAAGGCTTTGTTAGAACCTTCCAGATACCTTCTCCATTTCTAAAGCTTACAGTCTTAGAGAACGTATTGGCTGCTCTAAAGAACGATGCTGAGAATCCTCTTAAAGCTCCATTTAGAACAATGTGGTTGAAGCAAGAAGAAGAGAATATTGAAAGAGCATTCAAGATACTTGGAAAGGTCGGCTTGGAAGATGCATGGTACTACGAGGCATTCAAGCTTGGAGGTGCACAGCTTAAGATGCTTGAAGTCGCTAGAGCACTAGCTACTGGCGCTAAGCTTATCGCTTTAGATGAGCCGATCGGAGGTGTAGACCCAGCATATGCTGGAGACATCCTCAGCTACGTTAAGAACATCAAGGAGACTTGGGGTGTAACCTTTCTCCTCATAGAGCATAGGATAGATATTGCTTTACCATTTGCCGATTATGTATACGTTATGGACCGTGGTAGCGTAATATTTGAGGGTCTCCCCAGTGAGGTTGAGAAGAACTCAAGAGTAATAGAAGTATACTTGGGGTGAATTGGTACGGCAATCCTTGAAACCTCTTCACTCTACTCAGGGTATGGGAAGATCAAAGTCTTATTCGATATAAACTTCAAAGCTGAAGAGAAAGAGATAACAGTAGTAGTAGGACCTAACGGTGCTGGAAAGACCACTCTCTTAAACAGTGTAATGGGTTTAGCTACAATACATAACGGTAACATATTATTTGAGGGAAAGAAGTTGAATGGACTGCAAGCTTACAAGATTGCTAGGATGGGTATAGCCTATCTACCACAGATGGGAAACGTTCTCTCAGAATTAACTGTTGAAGAAAATTTGAAGATTGCTAGTTACCTTCTACCTACAAGTGAGGTGAAGAGTAGGATGAAGGAGATCCTTGATATGTTTCCTGTTCTAAGAGATTTCATTAATAGGAAAGCAGGAACATTGAGTGGTGGAGAGAGAAGGATGCTTGCAATAGGCATGGCATTAATGAGGAGACCGAAGATCCTACTACTTGATGAGATGTCTACAGACCTTGCACCTATAATGGTTAAAAGAGTAATGGAGAAAGTTGTGCAGCTTAGAGATGAGCTAGGATTAACAATTGTAATGGTTGAGCAAGCTGCTAGAAAAGCATTAGAGATAGGTGATAGAGCATACCTACTTGTAAGTGGTACTATGAGATTTGAAGGTTCTGCACAAGAACTTCTACATCATCCTGAATTAGCAAAAATATATCTAGGGATAGCTCAAACATAGTTTATCAAGGTGAGATAGTAGAGGAGCTAGTACCACATATCAGGAGATGTTTAAATTATACTTAAGATTACCAACAATCTTAGAGATGTCCTATAGAATAATTATTAGAGAGAGTTTATCCATCATAGCTTTATTCATGTTCTTTCTAATGGTCTTAGTAGCAATTGCAGGATTAACATACTTTTTAAAAGAGCTTGGTATACCAGTAATAAGAGACTTCTTCAAGGTCTCCCAACTCAATTACATAGTCTTTAAAGCTTTTATCTAAGAAACAATTTTAGAAATGCTTCTCAATTAAATTATCTAGGGTATGAAGAATAGAATAGAGATAATTGGGGTAGAACATATTCCAGATATTTCTGAGGGCGTAGAGTTAGGAGAGGTTATAGTCGATTCTTTAAGAAAGATGGGATTTGAGCTAAGAGATGGAGATATAATTGTTATCAGTCATATAATAGTCTCAAAGGCTGAGGGTAGAACTGTAGATCTCTCAAGTATCAAGCCTTCAGAATTCGCTCTCAAGATCGCTAAAGAATCTAGTAAAGACCCTAGATACGTTGAATTAGTGTTGAGAGAGTCTAAGAGAATTGTTAGAATGAGGAGAGGTTTAATAATATCAGAGACAGTGGGAGGGCTTGTCTGTGCTAATGCAGGAGTAGACTTATCTAATGCAGGAATAGGTAGAGCTGCATTACTACCCATAGATCCTGATTACTCAGCTAGGAAGATACGAGAGAAGATCAAGAAGCTGATAGGCGTAGATGTTGCGGTCATAATATCTGATACACATGGTAGACCTCTAAGAAGTGGAGCAGTAAACATAGCGATTGGATGTTCAGGGATAGAGCCGTTATTCGATAGAAGGGGGGAGAAGGATCTCTACGGTAGAGAATTAACATCAAAGATAATATGTATTGCAGATGAGCTAGCTTCAGCAGCTGAGCTTGTAATAGGTCAAGCGGATGAAGGAGTTCCAGTAGCTATTATACGAGGGTATCGTTATCAGTCTTCAGAGACTCCTGCCACCGTTATACCTAGGAGAGAAGAAGATGACCTATTTCTCTAAAGACATCATTATCAAGATAGTAACAACCTATCTCAAGCTTACGTCTAGAAATAAGAATGTTAGAATTGAAGAGATCTCAAAAGAAGCCTTAGTTGAGAAAAGTATTGTAGAAGCTTTTCTAAAATCTTATTCACTCGATAGCGAGCCTACATCATCTAAGAGAGTTAAAGCAACCTTGATAGCTCTAAGTCAAGGAGTAGAAGGAGATAGAATAGCAAGATACTTAACATGGAGAGAATTTGAAGAACTCTCAGCAGAATTATTTAAAGAAGCTGGATATACTGTATTTCGAGATATTAGGATACCTCTGAGAAGAAGAATATATCAGATCGACTTGATAGCTCTAATGGAGTCAGTATTGTTGGTAGTAGATTGTAAACACTGGGCTAAGCCTCCAGCTCATAGTGAGAGAAGAAAGATAATCTCAATGCAGGAAGAAAGGATAAGAGCATTAACATCATTTAATGGAGAAGTAGAAGTAAGAGTAATACCTGTAGTTCTCACTCTTTATGAACCTAGAGAGCTTATAGTAGAAGGATATCCATATGTACCTATAAGGAAGATTAAAGGATTTCTTGAATGGTTTAAAGATAACTATCTATTCATAAAGCATATTAAAACATGTATCTCTCTGGAGAAACTAAAATCTCTTCACAGATAGCTACTTCTAATGATGATGAAACTCAAAATCCATCAACCCATCCAAGCATCTATGAACATATGGTAGAAGAATATAGATTCTCTTTAATATCAACTATGGAGAACATAGTTTCAAGGAGCTTGTCACTCTAACAAATATTATGTATCACTTCTCTGAGTAAGATGTTAGAATATAGTAAAGAGGTAAATCCTTATGTATGTAGAACATCTTTAGAAGAAATCCTTATGAGTAGATTTGTATCTAATTTATTGAATGATTATGGAGTTGGAGGATAGAATTTTCAAGATTGAGGAGGATGAAGAAGAAGAGTGGGAGGAGGAGTTCGAGGAAGAGGAGGAAGAAGGCTGGGAGGAAGAATTCGAGGAAGAAGAGGAAGAAGAATTCTAGCTAAAAGGAAGAACTATGACCACCCGCCTAGTCTTATCAACGATCTTCTCAAGATAAGTCCTACGAAACAACTCCCTAATCTTTCTCTTAATTTTCTTTATTTCCCTTTGAATTATTATAAAGTCATACTCAACATTCTCAAGCTCAGTTAAAACTGCTTCAGATAAATCTCTAGATGCAACAACTTTCAACTCAGCTTTTATCTCTTGAGATTTGGCCCAATCTAAAAGTTCTCTAAATCTTTCTTTAGCTTTCTCAATGTAAGGGGCCACAGTCTCTGGATAGATAGATGTTGGAAGAGGAAATTCTACTACATGTAGAAAAGTTATCTCTACATTTCTAGAAATAAACTCTAGTAAGTGTGCGAGAGCTTTAAGATTTACGTATTCTTCAACTACTAAGAGAGCTTTATAGGCACGGGATTTGCTCATTCTTCTATAGGTCTCCCATCTCTCTTATGTGTGAAGAGAATTATAGATGTTACGGTACTCTTTACTCCTTCTATCTTCAGTATCTTATCTTTCAAGAGCTTCCTAAAACCAATTATGTCATCCGACTTCATTATAGCGATTATATCGAATTCTCCAGTGACTTCATATACATCTAGAGCTTCTTCTAGTTTATTGATCTCTTCAGCTACGTACTCTAACTTAGATGAATCAACAAATACATGTATTATAGCTAATACTCCCCGCGGCATCTTCAAACCCTTCTTAACGCCATTATTCTTCCATGATACTTAGATATAACTCTATAGAGCTTATCTTCATGAGCTTTCTCTACTTTTACTTTCTCACTTATCCTTCTAATAAGAGCTATGAATTCCAATCTTCCCGATTCGAGGAGGCTAGATATTATCTGTTCTAAGTCTCCTACAAATACTCTCACTTCTACTAGATAACCAGCTTTTCTAAGTTTATTCGCAATATCATCCAGTTCTTCAATAGTATCACTTCTTATATGGTATAGTTCTGCTCTATCACTTATACGGGATAGGTTTAAGTTAAAGTCATCTGGGTCTACGATGCTAGTCAACATTATCCTAAATCTTCTATCAAAATTCCTAGTCACTATATCCACTATCCGTTCAGCTCTTTCTACTATCGGTCTAACCAGTACCCCTACATCATAAATATATGAGATAGGCATTATCTGACTAGCGGATGCAGAGATAGTAGGCTTAAGACCTATCTTCTTCCTATAAAGGATATACATTACTATACCTATGGCTACCCATATAGTTCCAAGAATCCTACCTTTTGAATGAAAGATGAGGGTGAGGATAAGTAAGCAACCAACCCCGATTAAACCTATTAACCCTAATAATGGTATTCTTATTATCTTTCTCTTAAAGTTTATAGTAATCTCTCCTGGAACTTTCCAAGGAGTGTAAACTTCTTCTCTTATATTCCTTAGCTTTATGAATGCGAGCATAAGTATTAGATAGCTTAAGAGAGCTCCGAAAACATATAGTTCAGCAACAAATGGTATATTTCCAAAAGATGCTAAGATTAAACCTATCAAGCCGAATATTACTATTGTCCGCGTCGGGGTCCTAAACCTTGGATGGATCTTGTAGAACCATTGGGGGACTAGTCTATACTTACCCATTGAGGCCACAAGTCTTGATACACCGATTACTCCAGTATTAGATGATGCATAACATAGAACGAATCCAGCGAGGGCTACCAATATAGCTCCAACCTCGCCGACAACTGGGTAAGTTCTCACTAGACCTGCTACAGAGTACTCTAGTTCATCAGCCAACTTCTCCCATGAGATCGAGCCCATGGACAAGGTCGAGAATCCTATAACAGATATCAAGACGGCTAATACTGAGAACTTGGCAGCTTTCGGAATATGCTTAGCCGGCCTCCTAGTTTCTTCAGCAGCTTGTGCAATAGACTCTATACCTACAAAAGAGGCCATGGCCAGAGTAAAAGAATACAGTAGATTTTGAATATTTATCGAGAGGTCTGGTATGTACGCGACCTCGCTTAAAATTTTACTTGAACCTAGTATCTGGAGTTGTTCTATAAATCTTGAAGGGTTGAAGACGAGTAGGAAGCCGAACAGCAGGATGAATCCTTGAACGATTAACCCTAGGATAACTAATGCTATCGAGACCTCAACTGAATACTTTATCCCAAGATAATTAATCAGTATGAGAGAGGTTATCAAGATTATAGAGATTACCCCTAGAGGTGGTATACCATTCAGGGTTAGTGAATGTGTAAGGTCTGGTAGTAGGTATGATAAGTATCCAGCAGATGCTAAAGCGAATAGAGAGATACAGATCGTGTAATCTAAGATTAGAGCCCATCCAGCTATGAAGCCTAGTAAGTCGTTGAAGGTCTTCATTGAGTAGACTTGGACTCCGCCTGCATACGGGTATGTTGGAGCCAGTTCTGCGTAGACAAGCCCTATCGAGATGTAGATGATCGCTGTTATCATGAAGACTATTGGTGTAGCTCCTGCAGCATATAATGCTATTAATCCTAAGGCTATGAAGATATCTGCTCCAACATCAGCATAGCCTAAAGAGAATGATCCAAACCATCCCACTTCTCTCTTTAGAGTTATCTCATTACTCATCTGGATCTAGACCCCGTGAGGAATGTTAATCTTCTTTCGTAGCTTCTATAATTACTATCTCTTCAAAAAATAGCTTTCTAGACATCTTAATATAGGAGTATAATCCTTTTGCATTAAAATATGAGATGAGTTCATCGAGATTAGATGTAAGCGATGAAGCTACTAGTAAGATTATGCCTCTCTGTGTTATTAGAGAAGTGGAAGCATCTATGATCTTTCTTATAAGCTCGATTCCTCCTTCTACTGTCTTATCCCCTAACCCCTCTAAGGGCAGGTATGGTGGATTCGAGACAATAAGATCGAAAAGTGGAGCTTCTCTAAACATGGACAATAGGTCGCCTTCTATAATATGTGAGATATTTTCAAGACCTGCAGACTTTAACTTTCTCCAAGTCTCTAATACAGCGTTCCTTGAAATATCTACAGCATATACTTCTCTAGAGATCCTACAGAGAGCCTCAGTCACTATTCCTGTTCCCGAACCGATCTCTAAAGCTCTCTTAAAACCTCTACCACCTAAGCTCTCTATTGAGTCAAGTAGCAAGAATGTATCTTCAGATGGTCTATAAAGATCATCTAAAGACCTTTGTGACGATTTCATGGATAAGCACCTCCTAATCTAGAGTGTAAGAGGAGAAGAGGACATAAATTATCTAAGAATACCGACAACATGTATTTTAAAAAGTGCCAGAAAAGAATCTTCATCTATTACATAATGTAGTGAGCATATATAATAATGTGTCCTTGGGCTAGTTATTGTGGTTAAGGTTGGTTTATGGGTATACTCTTGCAGGAGTTCGGGGGAAGAGGCATGCACTACGGATATGAGGTAGTTCTAGAAGCCACCAGAGCATTCTCTCAATTCCTAGTCCGAAACCACTATGAGGTATACTGCCATACCTCCTTAAATCAACATACCATTTATAATCTTCAATATTCAATCCATTCTCCCTAATCCTTTCTACTAGTAGGTGGTAGTCATGGATCCTCTGGCCTCCTCCTACTATCTCACCATATCCTTTCGGTGCAAGTAGATCTGCATTCAAGCAGACAGAGGGATCTGTAGGATCAAGCATATGGTAGAAGGCTTTCGCTTCTTTTGGATAATTGGTTACGAAGAAAGGTTTCTCAAATTCTTTAGATAAAATTCTCTCTTCATCTGCTCCGAAGTCTTCTCCCCAGTTTATCTGAACACCTTTATTATTAAGAATCTGTAGGGCTTCTGAATACTTTACTCTTGGGTATGGTGGCTCAGCCATCTCTGATTTAATCTCTTTACCGAGCACCTTCAAAATATCTCTCGCCTCTCTACTTAAGCCGTCGACCATAGTATAGACAAGCACTTCTACAATCTTCATTATATCTTCTAATTCTGCATAAGCCATCTCTACTTCTAAATGCCAGAACTCTGTTAGATGTCTTCTAGTCCTACTTAGCTCAGCTCTAAAACTAGGCTGGAGACTATATACTTTCTCTAACCCATATATAGCGGCTTCTTGATAAAATTGAACACTTTGAGTTAGGTAAGCTTTTCTCCCAAAATATTCTACATTAAATAACGTGGCTCCACCTTCTACTGCAGCTGTTATAAAAGTTGGACAGTTAATCTCTATGAACCCATTATCTCTTAACCATCTACGAGCTATATCCATAAGTATCGACCTTATCTTCATGATAGCTACAACCTTAGGTGACCTTAAGTGAAGATGTCTATTATCTAACAAGAACTTTAAGCCTACACCTTTTCTTATTGGAAAATCTTCTAAAGAAGGTCCTAGAACTTTCAAGTTGTTACAATGTAGCTCCACACCACCATGTGCTCTAGGATCCTTCTTTATTATACCTCTTACCATTACAGCCGATTCTAAACCTATCTCTAATGCATTCTCAAAACTCTTTGAATCTGATACACCTTGTTTTACTGCAACTTGTATTACTCCTGTAGAATCTCTAAGATCTAAGAAGATCAATCTCCCATGCCGTCTCTTAGACCTAACCCATCCTATCAGCTCTATCTCTGAACCTTCCTCAGACAAGAAGGCATCCTTAACGTAGTACTTCTTAAACACTCCCCATCCTCCAGCCTATACTAATCCAACCTAATTATTTTCTATTTCTAGGTATTTCTTATATTCTAGTTATGTTATTGGAGAGCCTTCTCGGATGGATTTCTCAGGTATAAGGGGGGCGATATCTTCTTCACTTGCAGTTGCTGCTAAGATCATACATTCAGAGATCTCTCCTCTGATCTTTCTTGGCTTGAGATTCAAGACGAATGCGTAAAGTCTTCCTACGAAGTGTTCCGGCTCATAAATATGGCCAAGTCCAGCTACAGCTTGCTTCTTCAATCCACCAAAGTCAACTACCATCTTGATCAGACGATCTGTACCTTTCACTTTCTCAGCCGCGATAACTCGTCCAATTCTTAGATCAAGACGCCTAAATTCTGAAATATCTACCTCCGCTACCATGAACACCATAAAGAGTAGGCATTGCTCATTATTATCATTTGCGATCATCTTACCCAAACTTCATCCATCAATTTACCCGAAAATTTTTATACAACTGAAACGTAATTAAAATTGATGGTGTGTAGTAGAAAGATGAATCCAAAGAAACCTAAGAAAGGAGGAAAGAAGAAGACAGCTAAGAAGGCTGGAAAGAAGAAGGCAGTAAAGAAGAAGGCACCTAAGAAGAGAGCACGAAAAGCACCTGCAAAACCTGCAGCAGAAGAGGTAGCAGGAGCACCTCCTGCATAACAAACTGTCTTCCTATTTTTTCTTTTCCTTATTTTTACCAGAATTGATATTGTTCTTCTTCTATCTCAGTATGCTTCTTCGAGACCGTGAGTAAGATAGCAGATGTACCAGCTGAGATTATTGGAGGAATTGTTAAGAAGAAGATTATGTCTAGAGGCCTATGTAATAACAAGTCTGACATTAATTTATCAACTTCTGGAAGCCACATTAGAAAATCCTCCCATACTGAGAATAATAAGTAACTTGAGAAGATCCAGAATACAAAGATGATTGAAGCAGATGTAAAGACTATCTTAGCACACTTACTCGGTTCTCTTATCATGAGTCCTACGATAATTGAGCACAGTATCCATAATAGTAGAGGCCATATTCCAGTTGCTCCTCCTCCACCTAATGAGGATGCACCTAATGCTGAAGATAATGGTGTTAGAAGAAAGGTATAAATATGGTGAAGTACTCTAAGCAACCCAGTCTGTAGAGGGAGAGGTTCAGCCAGCACCTCATTGCTGAACAATATAACTGCTCCAAAAGTCAAAGATGCAAGCATAACACATAATCCAATAAAGAAACTCCTCATATCTTCACGATGTTATCCTCTCCAACAGAAAAATATTTCGAGATAATCTTACATTAATATAACATAGATGATATACTCGTAATTTACTAATATTATGATTACCGTGTTTTCTTAAGGTTTAAAGAAAGGCTCTAGATCGAGAACAAGTTAGGGTGGAGGCATGGTCTGGTTGATTGGCTATGTATTGTCTGAAAGATTCCGTCAAAGTGGGAGGAGTAAGAAGAAGAGAGATTATATATTAAGTTTCCAAGGTGTAAGCGATATGAAGTCTGCAATTAAGCTGGTGGGTAAGGAGGTCGAGTATCGAGAGGGTTCTATCAAGATCTCTGGAAGAATTCTGAGAACACATGGTGTAAAAGGAAAGGTTAGAGCTAGATTCCGTAAACCATTACCAGGACAGTTTTGGAGAGGAAGAGTATACCTACCATTAGATAGAACTCTCCTTGAATTTAGAGATAAGCTGACTTCTTCTCAAATTGCTTGAGATATCTCCGTCTAACTTCTTGGATAGTATCTGCTTCCCATGGTCTCTTATCTAACCTAAACTTAGTAATCCTCGCAAATCTTAAAGCTAGACCAGAAAGATACTTCCTACTTTTCTGTATCTCACCGTAAGCTACCTCGACCACTATCTCCGGTCTAACTCTTACAGTGTACTCTTCTTCACCAATCTTTAATTCTAGTAGCTTCTTAGTAATCCACTCAAACTCTTCATCTGATAATCCTTTAAAAGTTTTACCTATTATCTCGTATCCACCTGTTTCCGGGTTATAAGCTGCTAGATGATAATTGCTAAGCCATCCCGTTCTTCTACCATAACCCCAATCTGCTTGAACTATGACAAGGTCTAGTGTCTCCGCAGATTTAATCTTCAGCCACAGCTTCTCCCTCTTACCAGGTATATACCTACCATCTAATCTCTTAAGCATAATACCTTCACTACCTGATTCAATAGCTGACTTTAAGAATTCTTCAACATCTTCTACCGATCTAACAATCTTTCTAGGAATAAGAATCTCAGGTGAGACTATATTCTCCAGTTTCCTCCACCGCGTTGTGTAAGGTAGATCGATTAATTCTTCTCCATCTAGATATAGTATATCGAAGACGTATAGTTTTAATGGTATATCTTTTACATTATTTACCTCTCTTATTCTTTTAAATCTTCTTAAGAGCATCTGAAAGGGTAATGGTCTCCCATTATGATCTACCGCTACTATCTCACCATCTAAAATAGTTCTACAAGGTTTTACATGCTCTCTAACTTGTTCTACTACGTCGGGAATACTCTGAGTTATCTCATTCAATCTTCTAGAGAATATTCTTACACCTTCTTCACCTATATGGATATGTACTCTTGCACCATCTACCTTATATTCTGCCATATACTCACTAGGATGGTCTCTAAAGATCTCTTCTAAATCTTCACATTCTTCAGCTAACATAGGCTTCAAAGGTCTATAAACCATTATCTTTACAGATTCTATTATCTGCCTACCTCCTTCTAATGCTAATCGGGCTACTTCACCAATATCTCCAATCAGCGTATAAGCTCTTTGTATAGACTCTCGAGTTGTATTTAAGATCTCTGATAAAACTTCGAGGAGTAGTCCTTCATTAACCCCGTGCTGCATCTCTCCAATTATCATCTTGATAAGCCATCTTCTCTCAAGATCTGTCATCCTAACGATGAGACTTGCAAGCATACTCTTCTTTCTCTCTCTAGCCCCTTGTCCAGAAATCTTAGCTATTCTTAAAAGATATTCTCCAACCTCCTCAATAGTAGGTGGATCTGTAATCAAGGATGATTGAGCATTCCTTAATTCCATCAAGGTTGTATAACCTATGTTTAATTCTTCATCTATTGATTCAGGTAGAGGTCTACCGATTAGTAGACGTGAAGCCCATTTAACCTCAGAGATTTCAAGTCTTTTCAAGAACCTTGCTATAAGAGATATCTTATCCTTCCTACCCGATAACTCTCTAAGTCTTTCACATAATTGGGAGAGCTCTCTAAAGTAGGTCATGCTCTACCCTATATCTACCAAGAGAAACCATATAAACTGATGTAAATATAAGTCTACAAGAATACTCCAAAGTATTAATATATTCAATCAAGTACTGCAACTTATTGTAGTATTTCTAGTTTCCGAAGAGTATATAAAGAATCTCTTAAATACATTTGGAATATTAAAATCGTGGTAAAATCCATTTTTATCTGACAAGTATGGCTTTCCACTCTAAGATTGAGGGGAAGATCCTCTATCAATGTGTTTGGTGTAAGAGGATCTTTGAGAAAGAGAAGCTTTCAAGAGTTGCAGAGACAAGATGTCCATACTGTGGTTTCAACGTCATCCGAAAGGCTAAATCTTTTAGAGCTAAGCTATTAATAACTTCTGAGCTCAGTCGAGAACATCGACTCTTAACAGGAAGCTAGAAAATATTCTACACAATCTCTATAACTAAAGCTATGTGGATTCTCCTACTTTTAAACTTTATAGACTACTTTACTCCACGGATCTCATAGATCTTCTTTATAATCTCTTCTAAGAAGTCTTTTGATGCTCCTGGGTCGATTATAGAGACACTGCTTGCTGAAACATTTATCCCCGCTGCTTCTCCTAAACTCTTCTTACTATTCACGAATGTATACGGGATCTTCTTTTCATCACATAGGTGTGGTATAAAAGCAACGATCTCCGGAGGGTCAACATCCATCGCTATTACCACGAATTTTGCTTGATTTCTCTCAATAGATTTAATGACCTCATTTACTCCCTTCCTAATCTTTCCAGTCTCCCTAGCCATCTTAACAACTTCAATTGTTGCCTTCATCAATTCTTCTGGAGGCTTGAATGTAACAAAACTTGGATTAGGCATGTGCCCTCATCTCCCTCTTACTGATACCATTAGGCTAATACAAATATCTTGCGTTTAAGTAGATATTATATTCTCGTATGCTGATACATGGTCTAGAAGGGATGGAGCTAGAGAAGATTATATTGAAGTGGGCTTTGAAGAACGCTGTCGACCATGGAGGGAAGGCTTTACAAAATGCTGTAATAGCTAAAGTTCTTCGAGAAGAGCCAAGTCTTAAACAGAAGATAAAAGAGATCATCCCTTTGTTAGAAGATGTAGTAAGTAAAGTAAATTCTATGAGTTTAGATGAACAGATAAGATTGCTAGAAGAAGTAAGTCCAGATCTATTAGAGCAAGAGAAGAAAGTTGAGGAGAAGAAGCTTCCACCTCTTCCAAATGCCGTAAGAGGAAGGGTAGTTACACGCCTACCCCCTGAGCCGAGTGGTCACATGCATATAGGTCATGCTATGAGCGGTCTACTAAACTACATATACGCTAAGATGTACGATGGCAAGGTCTGGTTGAGATTTGAAGATACTGACCCTAGAAAAGTTAAACTAGAATACTATGAAAACTTTAGGAAAGGTTATAGATGGCTGGGAATAGAATGGGATTACGAGAAAAATAATAGTGAAGATATAGAATTATTCTACGATTACGCAGAGAAGCTTATATTATTAGGGAAGGCATATGTGTGCTTCTGTCCAGTGGAGAAGATCAGAGCTCTTAGAAGAGATGGTCTAGAATGTGATCATAGAAGACATGATGTAGACGGGAACTTAAGATATTGGAGGATGATGCTCGATGGGAGATTTAAAGAAGGTAAAGCGATTCTAAGACTTGTTGGAGACATGTCTAGCCAGAATACAACTTTGAGAGACCCTGCAATCTTTAGGATTGTTGAACATCCTCACCCAATATTTGGGTCAAGATATCGTGTATGGCCTCTATATGACTTCTCAACATCAATAGAAGATAACTTATGCAGTATTACACACGTCTTAAGAACTAGTGAGTTCGCATTTAGAGATGAACTACAGAATTATATTAGAGAGCTCTTAGGAATGAGCAACCCAATATACATAGAGTATTCTAGATTTGAATTTAAAGGTACTCCTGTATCTAAGAGAAAACTGAGAGCTATAATTGAAGCTGGTCTAGCAGCTGGATGGGATGATCCTCGGTTTCCAACTATAGAAGGCTTGAAGAAGAGAGGTATAAAACCAGAAGCAATAAGAGAGTTCACCATACTCCATACAGGATTTTCATACGCTAAGAGAGAATATGACTGGAGTCTCCTATATGCAGTGAATAGAAGACTCTTAGACCCTCAGGCTCGGAGATTCTTCTTTGTTCCAGACCCAGTTAAACTAACTATAGAAGGACTTGAACCTGGAGTATTATCAATACCATATCATCCAACAAATAAGAATCTAGGTGTAAGAAAGGTCGAATATACATGTAACTTCTACATATCGAGGCTTGATGCTGAATCGATGAAGCCAAGGGATCTAGTTAGATTAAAGTATTTAGCTAATTTCGAGGTAGTTGAAGTTTCTCGAGAAGAGGTGAGAGGTTTATGGAAGAGTGGTGGACCTATTCAAGGTATGCCGATTATACAATGGGTTCCAGGAGAGAGCTACCATAAAGTCAAGGTACTCATACCTGATATACTATATCTAGATGATGGAGAGATCAATCCTGAGAGTTTAAAGATAGTTGAAGGATATGGTGAGTTGAATATAGAAGATATAGAGTTTGATGAAGTAGTTCAGTTTGAGAGGTTTGGTTTCTGTAGACGTGAACCACTAGATGGATACTTATTTATAAAAGCACATGATTAATCTTGGAAAATTATGTTGTACGCCTCTCTTTTCCATAGTACTCTGTCCACTTAAGTTTCCTTGGATCTCTTTTAAACTCTATCATACTGACTCTACATTTTCTTGAGCAGAACCATAGAAGGCTTCCATCTCTCTTAACGTAGAGCATGCCTTTACCATGTAGGAACTCTCTCCCACAGAAAGAACATCTATGCTTCGTAGGCATATACCACACCCTTACCTAATCTTTTCAGCTTCTCTCTCTGTATCCAATAACATTAATACATCGCCTATTCTAACAGGACCTTTTACATTTCTAGTAATAACTCTACCAGCATCTCGTCCTTCAAGTATTCTAACTCTTACTTGTGTAATCTCTCCAGTAGCGCCAGTTCTACCCACTATCTGCTCAACTACAGCAGGTACGGCCTCTTCAACCCGTTCAGCCTTTGCAGGTTTACTCATCGCTCTCTAGCTTTAGCTAAGTTAACACCCTATTCTTAACTATTTTGTTTTAAAGATGCTCTATCTTAAGGGAACCGTAACCTACTACAGATGCTCTATCACCAGTTACATCCCCGCTTGTAGCGTATTTCAATAATTCAGCTTCTTTAACATCAAGTTCTCTAGCTACTTTTAATACGGTGGCTACCGGGCCGTAACCACACATCGTTATATCCATCTCTCTTATAACTCTATATAGCGACTCCAGATCTAAGTTCTTTATCTTCTCTAAGGCTATCGAATCTTTTCTAACAGCTACTTCATGAGGTTCATAATGGCTAAAGTCTGTTGAAGCAACTAACATGATATCTTTTCTCTTCTTTAAAACTTCTCCGAGGACTTCTCCTAACTCTAGAGAAGCTTCAATACTTTGGTCAAGCATACATATGGGTAGAAACATGAAATCTCCTAGAACATATTGGAGGAAGGGTACTTGGACCTCGATAGAATGCTCGCGAATATGAGAGACTTCATCAAGAGAGATAACACTTGAATAATTAACCAGCTCTCTCGCTAGTTCTGAATCTATCTTAACTGAACCTAGAGGAGTAATCCATACGCCCTCCGGATATACTGAGATATCTGTCCCAATACCATAATGGTTTGGCCCAATCACGATGACAGTCTTAGGCTTCTTCCTACCATCTAGCTGTAGGTAACCATGTGCAGCTACTGGACCAGAATAAACATATCCTGCATGAGGAGATATTATAGCTAGTGGTGGTAACCTATCTCCTTCAACCTTGAGGGGGAGATGCCCAGGACCAATAGGATGTAAAAAGCACTCTTCTATCTTCTTCTTAAGCATCTCAGAAGAAGATGGATAGAAGAGACCAGCGACTGCAGGATTTCTCCTCGCCATACCACCTATACTAAGATATTAGAGATATTTATTTATACTCAGCCTCAGAGATCTATCGGCTCTAAGATGAGATCTCTCTATCAATGCCTCTCCAAACTTAAACAAACCTTGATCATTATACATTTTAGAAATATTTATCATTAAATTCTTCAATCTATCTATTTTAGATGGTAGAGGGAGTAGTTTCTAGAAAGAGAGATCATATTAGAATATGTGTTGAAGAAGATGTGGATTTTAAGAAGAAGACTACTTGGCTGGAGTATGTTGAACTAGTCCACAACCCATTACCTGAGTTGAATGTTGATGATATAGTACTTGAAGCTAAATTCTTAGAGAAAAACTTCAATTACCCAATAATCATAGAGGCAATGACTGGAGGTGTACCTGAAGCATTAGAGATTAATAGTAATCTTGCAAGAGCTGCTTCTGAGCTTAATATCCCTCTAGGTTTAGGGAGCCAGCGAGCAGGTATCTACAACCCAGACCTTAGACAAACTTATAGAATAGTTAGAGATATCGCTCCAGATATCTTCGTTATTGGAAATATTGGTGGAGTTCAATTAGCCGTGGAAGGAGTAGAACTTGCTGAAAAAGCGGTAGAGATGGTTAATGCAGATGCATTGGCCATACATCTCAATAGCTTACAAGAACAGATCCAAGTTGGTGGAACAGCAACTTTTCGAGGAGTTGTGAAAGCTATAGAGAAAACAGTGGAGAGATTGAGCGTACCAGTTATAGTTAAAGAAGTTGGGTGTGGTATACCGATGAAGGTAGCCAAGATTCTAGAATCTATCGGTGTTAAAGCTATAGATGTTGCTGGAGCAGGTGGGACAAACTGGACTCTAATAGAAAAGATTAGAGCAGAGTTCTCTGGAGATACTGAGAAGAAAATGCTTGCTGAAGTCTTCCTTGAATGGGGTATACCTACAGCTGCTTCAGTAATAGAGGTAGCTTCAACTGTTAAGATAGATGTAGTTGCCTCAGGTGGGGTTAGAACTGGTTTAGATATAGCTAAATCCATATCTATCGGTGCGAGTATGGCGGGAATTGCTAGACCATTACTCAAACCTGCACAAGAAAACGTTCAATCTATCTTAGAGTATCTCATGAGATTAATTAAAGAGTTGAAGACGGCCATGTATCTTGTAGGATGTAGAAATATATTTGAGCTGAAGAATGCTGAAAAAGTCTTAACCGGTCCATTACTTGAATGGTGTAAGCAGAGGTCATTAATCTAACTCTATATTGTAGCTATTAGAGGTTAAAATGTATGGAAGAAGTTGAGAGAACCTTCATAATGTTAAAACCAAGCTGTCTGGATCGAGGATTAGTAGGAGAGATTATATCTAGACTTGAGAAGAAAGGTTTAAAGATCATTCAGATGAAGTTCTTCAAAATGAGTAGAGAGATGGCTGAAGAACTCTACCTTATACATAAAGGCAAAGACTTCTATGAAAAACTTGTAAGAATTTTAGAAGGAAAGAGAATCGTGGCAATGGTAGTAGAAGGTAGGAAAGCTATAGAAGTAGTAAGGAGGATGATAGGTGCAACAGACCCTGTGCATGCAGAGCCCGGAACGATAAGAGGAGACCTCGCGATGGACTTAACGGATAACCTCATACATGCTTCAGATGGTGTAGAATCATATCTTAGAGAATACAAGATCTTCTTTAGTGAAGACGAACTACAGACATATTAAACTCATAGAGATACAGATGAATAGTGTTGAAGACTAGAAAGAATATGCTGAGTAGAGTCGAGATAACTTTATTCATTAACCATTCTATCCTTAGATGAGTGCAAGGTGAAATAAAGTGGCTCTACGAGAACACTATCTATAGCTCATTCTGTCTTCTTAAGATTTAAAAGACTATACATATAAAGAGGAAAGAATAATGAGAGATGGATGAGTGGGAAGCCATTACCGAAGCAGCCTGAAGTTAACATCGGTACTTTAGGTCATGTAGATAATGGTAAGAGTACCATTGTCCAAGCAATTACGGGAATCTGGCCTGCACGTCATTCTGAGGAACTTAAGAGAGGGATTACCATAAGAATAGGTTATGCAGATGCTGCGATATATCGTTGCCAATATTGTGAAGAACCGTTTAACTATACAGTTGAAGAACGTTGTCCAAGATGTGGTTCAGAGACCGTATTCGAGAGATCGATATCATTCATAGATTGTCCAGGTCATCATTCATTAATGATTACCATGCTATCGGGAGCAGCTTTATTCGATGGTGCAGTATTTGTAGTAGATGTTAGGCATGAGTTTCCCCAACCACAAGATGGTGAACATCTTCAAGCAGTCCATATAATGGATGTTAAAAACATGATTATTGCTCAGAATAAGGTAGATCTTGTAACTAGGGAGAGAGCTCTTGAAAACTATGATGAGATTAGAAGATACTTGAAAAACAGTAAGCTAGAGAGTTGTCCTATAATTCCAGTATCTGCTCAACATAAAGTTGGGATAGATCTATTAATCTGGGCTATGCAGAAGTTTATCCCAACACCATTAAGAGATCTCTCCAAACCTTTCAGAATGCCTATACTAAGGTCTTTCGATGTCAATCCTCCAGGCACTCTTGGAAATAAGATTAGAGGAGGTGTAATAGGAGGTTCAATTATTCAAGGAAAGATAAGAGTAGGAGAAGAGATAGAGGTAGCTCCTGGGATACCATTGGAAGAGAAGGCTGGAGCTCCTTACGAACCTATAGTAACGGAGGTAGTTAACATTAAAGCAGGTGGAAGAGATGTTGAAGAAGCTATGAGCGGTGGGTTAACGGGGATCGAGACGAAGCTAGACCCCTCATTAACGAAAGCTGATGCTATGGCTGGAAATGTAGCTGGAAAGCCAGGGGCTCTTCCTCCAACCCTACATGATGTAGAACTAGAGTATACTCTCTTCAAGTACGTAGTAGGAGTTAAAGAACAGATGGAGGTTGCACCGATAAATGAAAAAGAATCTCTAGTTCTAAATGTCTATTCTGCAGTTACTAGCGGTATTGTTACACATAGATCTAAAGATAAACTAGAGATAAAGTTGACAAGACCAATAGTAGCTCAAGTAGGAGATAAGATATCTATATCTCGGAAAATCGGGGCAGGTTGGAGACTAATAGGCTACGGGGTCATAGTCTAATCGATAGAGCACCCATTATTTTCTCCAACATTATAACTACTAGGTTTTTATGTATCTACTAGATAGATAATCTAGATGAAGGTCTTAGTGGACTCTAGTATTCTTATGCTCTCTGCAGAGTTGGGAAAGAATCTATTAGAGATGGCTGAGAAAGAGCTAGATGAAAAACTAGAACTCTACACACTCGAAGATGTAGTAAGAGAGTTGAAAGCTATCGCTAGAGGTAAAGGGAAGAGGTCGAAATTAGCTAGAGTTGCATTAGAAATAGCGATCAAATTCAATATAATTGAATGTCTTGAAGAGAGTTCTGTAGATGAGAAGATCATCAAAGTAGCAAGAGAATTGAATATGCCTATAGTTACAGCAGATTCAGAGATGGTGAGAGAAGCGAAAAAGAAGAATGTACCAATCTTAATATTTCACAGAGACATGAGGATAACGTTTGAAGGTTGGAGACCATGAATAATGTGAAAAAGATTTTTTAGATGAGAGTTCATAGATTAAAATTGAGTAAAGAGTAGATGAGCACAATGCGTAACCTATTGCCCCTCATTACAATTATGTTCTTGATAGCGGTCTCAACATTAGTTATAGTTAATTCAGAAGAACAGAAAGTAAGGATAATCTTCTACATTGATACAGGGTTAGGAGACCGCATCAAGATATCTGAATGTGAAGTAGAGGTCCTGGTAGGGGAAAACGTTAGCTGTAGAGTTCCATATACATCTCTAGAATATCGAGGTAACAACACTAGAATTATTTTCAAAGGATGGTATGAAGATAGAGTATTCATCACTAGCAATCCGATACTCAATGTCACTGCTAAGGATTCTCCCCTTATACAAGAATATACTGCAATGTACCAAGTACAATATCTCGTAGAATTAGATACAGGTTATCAAGTTATTAGAGAATGGAGGAATAGAGGATCCTTCATAGTTTATGATATCTTGGAGAGTTGGAATGCTGGAGAAGGTGTTAGGAAGATCTTCTCTAAGTGGGTTGGAGACATACAAAGCGATCAAGCCGACATCTATATTCAGACCCTTACTAAACCATTAAAAGCAAAAGCTATCTGGAAGACGCAATACTATGTCAAGATAATATCTGACTATCCACTATCATTAGAGAGCAATTGGTTTAATGAAGAGGAAGTAATTACTATCGAGCCTGTCGACCCAGTTATATATCTAGATGGAGGAGAGACGAAGATAGAGCTTCAGAGATTCGTAGTCAACTATCTGATAGAAGATTATAAACATCTTGAGATCGATGAAAAGACGATTAGGATAGTAGTTAATTCATCTATGGTTATTAAAGCTATTTGGAAGAAGTTACATCACATTGTATTAGAATCAGATTACATTAAACCAATTCTCTTTGATGGATGGGTAGAGGAGGGATCTAGATTAATTTTTAAGGAAATGGAGAATGAGGTTACGTGGAAAAATGGAACTAAGATAATCTTTGATAGATGGGTTGGTGGAATATCTATATCAACACCCATCATAGATATTATAGTAGAGAAGCCTTTAAAGGCTCGTGCAACTTGGAGAGTCTATTATTTAGTCTCAGTAGAATCTGAAGCCCCTGTAAAAATAGAAAATGTAGGTTGGGTAGAAAGAGGAAGTCATTTAATTATAGATGCTAACCCTATCGAGAGAGAAGTTGATAAAGGTGTTAGAATGTTCTTTAAAGAATGGACGGGGAGCATCGTATCATCTAACCCTATTATAGATATCCGAAATCTAGATGGACCTATAATTATCAAAGCGGTTTGGATTAGAAAATACTTGGTCGAAATTAATGCGCCTGAAGCTTCTAAGTTAGAGAGAGAACTCTGGATAACTGAGAATGAAGGATACGATATAATAGCTACGAAGAATATTGAATTAGATGAGTTTACTAGACTGGTTTTTGATAGATGGATTGGATGCTCCGAGGCAATAGATAACCTATGTACTATAAATATGGTTAAATCACACCTATCTATACGCGCAGAATACTATATCGAGAAAAATATTAAGCTACTTGCAATCTCACTGAACAATAAAAGCATTGAAGAGGTGGAATTCAAACTTAGACATGAAAAAGGAGATGTTAAACAAGTTTATTCTAATTCTCAACTATGGATGAGGATTGGAAATTGGAAGATTGAAAGTGCGATATGGAGAGGGTTTGATGTGATCTCCACAGAACAACTAAGAATAGATGTAGACTCAAACAATATTGTTAGAATAATGGTGAGAATTTTCGAGTTCTCATTCAAAATAAGTGATTATTTTGGTTTTCCAGTTAGAGATGCCAAGATAATAATTAAGACGGAAGATGGTAGGGTAATGTATGAAGGAAAAACAGATGAGAACGGTCTCTTGAAGAATGTTGGACCACTTCCACCTGTAAACTTGTTTGCTTACGTATATTACCAGGATTATGAATTAGTAAGAGAATTTGATCTAAAAACCTCCTCACCACTCTACTTAACCATACCTCTTTCACAGACTTCTCTTCAGATAATCATCTTGGTAAGCTTAGTTACGGGTTCCCTTTTAGTTACAGCAATTATCAAAGTCCGTAAAAAACGCAGGGAGATGCCTATCGAGATACCTCTACCTCCAGAGCCTACCCCACCGGTAATTAGGGTAGATGAGTATCTTGAAGAGGTAGAGATTAAGAAAGCTCCTACAGTAACTCTCGATGATGTAATTAAAAAATTGGAGATGAGTGGAGAAAAAATTGAGGATGTTTTTGGAGATTTGGCAAAAGAGTTAAAGAAGAAAAAGAAGAAATCAACTCGAGGTTCTTAGAGACTTCCTTCTCATCTATAGATCTTCCCTATCTTTCTAAAAAGATTAAGAGATATCTCCTGTTTCAGCTATCTTCAAATCTTCATATGGAGCTACATGTCTTCTATAGAATTCTTGAATTACAGATGATAATACTCCTAAAGCTCTATTATAATTGAAATACTTCGGTGGGTATAAGTGGAGAAGTAATCGGAATATAACATAGTTAACTTGTCCATCGAGTTCTTCTAAAGAAGCTTTCCTCAACTCATCTACGAGTCCATCAATCTTTGGATCAAGCCTCTCCCTAAACTCTTTCTTAATATATGGCATAATAAAATACTCCTCCATCTTCTATATAGCTTAATTTAATCCAAATAAGAATAACATAAATACGGAGAGCGTTTAAAATAGCATAGATTCTCATTTTAAGAAGAAGTTAATAAGGAAGTATTTTCCGTATTGTATCTGAGATGGGAGATCCTAAAAGACCTAGAAAACAGTATGAGACTCCTAAACATCCTTGGAAGTCAGATAGGTTATCGATGGAGTTACAACTTCTAGGAGAGTATGGTTTGAGGAATAAGAGAGAACTATGGAGAGCTGAGACTATATTAAGAAAGATTAGAGCTCAAGCTAGATCTTTATTCATATTAACTGGAGAAAAAAGAGTTCAAGAAGAGAAAAGACTTATCCAGAGATTATATAAGATGGGGTTAGTTGAAGAAGAAGCAACAGCTGATGATGTATTAAAATTAACTATAAGAGATATTTTGGAGAGAAGGCTTCAGACTATCGTATTCAAACTCGGTTATGCTAAAAGTATCTATCAAGCTAGGCAACTGATAACCCATGGACACGTGTATATTAGAGATAGCAAGGTAAGGTCTCCAAGTTACCACGTCATGCGTGGAGAAGAATCTCAAATAAAAGTAGCTGTAATAATTGAAGCTAAATAACATATATAGTTTTCAAGAATTAGACATTACAAGGTTTTGTGAAGAAGGTTTTTCACTGTCTAGCCAAATAAACTAGATGAGGTAGTTCATCTAAAAAGATCTTTAATGCAAGTTCTACAGCTTTAGGAGAGCCAGGTAAACATAGCACTACTCTCCTAGATATGATTCCAGCCGTAGCTCTTGTTAAAGCCGCTGCAGCACCTATCTCTCTATAACTCTCAAATCGAAATATCTCTCCAAACCCTTCAACCTCTTTATCAAGTAATGGTCTAACAGCTTCTACTGTTACATCTCTACTGGATAAGCCTGTACCACCCATCAAGACGATTACATCAACATCTCTCTGAACTGCTCTCAAAAGAGTCTGCTTAATCATCTCTTTATCATCATCTATTATATCTCGTTCAATAATCTCATGTTTCTTCTCTCTAATGAGTTTTACCGCTACATCCATCGTCTCATCACTATATTCTTTTCCACTGATCTTTGCATTGTATCTGGAGGTACTAATAGTGTATAGTGTGAACTTGAGAGTCTTCGGAGCTTTGCTTCTATGTTCTTCATGAGGTCTAGCCATCAAAATCTCCCTTAACCTTCTCAATTACCCTAATATCTGTAATCTTAGTTTCAGGATATTGTCCAGCAGAATCTTTTTCATACATCTTTACTACATCCCAAATATTCAGTAGAGCTATACTAACAGCTGTTAAAGCCTCCATCTCAACACCTGTCTTCTCTACAGCTTCAACCAAGACCTCTACTTCTATACCATCTTCTCTAATCTTAGGATTAACCTCTACATATTCTACTCTTATTGGATGGCATAGAGGTAGTAAAAGGTGAGTAAGTTTAGCAGAATTTATCCCAGCTAATCTTGCAACTTGAAGAGGGTCTCCTTTCTCAATCTCACCAGCTTTTATCTTCTCTATTGTATGTCTCTGTAGTTTTATGAATCCTCTAGCTATCGCCACTCTCTTAACCATAGTCTTACTCGATACATTTACCTGCCTTATCTCTAATGGCATACTTCTATATCCTTCTAAATCATTCTTAAAAATATTTTTCTATCAATCTCTTCAAAGTAAAGAATTTAAATCGGTATTAAGGAGTTGAAGATGTTATGAAGATTATATGGGCTCCTTGGAGGATGAAGTACATTAAGCAACATCTAAAAGGGAAAGGTGCTGGTAAATGTATTTTCTGTATAGAAGCTGAGGAAGATAAAGATCTAGAGAACTTGGTACTATACAGAGGTGAGAAATGTTTTATAATATTGAATAAGTACCCCTATACTAGTGGACATTTAATGATAGCACCGTATAGACATGTTGGAGAATTAGAAAGATTAGACGAGAAAGAGTTATGTGAATTGATGAATTTAACTGTTATCAGTATAAAGGCTTTGAAGAAAGAATATAATCCAAGTGGGTTAAATATTGGTGCAAATATAGGTAGAGCTGCAGGTGCTGGAGTAGAAGATCATTTACATTTCCACGTAGTGCCTAGGTGGGTTGGTGATACAAATTTTATGCCCGTTATCTCTGATACTAAGATTATTCCAGAGTTACCCGAAGAAACATATGGACGTCTAATAAAATATTTTAAACCATCAACTTGAATCTGTCTTCATTATCCTCTCGATATCTTTATAATAATAGGGGGATGACTCATCTGCAAGTAGAGATACACGGCTAGCTGTATCATGAGAAACTATCTTATATCTTAAAATTTTACACAATTCTTCAGAGAACTCAATTATGTCTTTCATACTTGGCATAGCTTCTCTAGGAAGCCTCTTCTGACTTTCTCCTACATGCATGTAAGCTTTACACTCTACGTAATCTGGTTTAGCCTTCTTAATATGCTCACCATATTTTTCAACTTCTCCCATATTATATCCTTTAATAAGTGTAAGTCTTATAACTTTCCTAGATCTAGTGAAGTTAGGCATAAGCTTCAAGCTTTCATTCAACTTAACCCAACTATCTTTTACGATCGGTCTACAAAGCTTAACATGAGTTTCGTAATCTGGACCATATAAGCTTATGTAGAGATTCGTCGGCTCAGCACCCTCATTTATCAAATCTTCTAACTTACTAGGATTAGTTCCATTGGTTACTAGGAAGGTGGTCATCCCACGTTGATGTGCAAGCTTGATCAACTCTCCAAGATATGGGTAAAGCGTTGGTTCTCCATCTAGAGATATAGCCATATGTTTTGGGCTCAAGGCTTCTCTAAATAGTTTCTGATCTACCAGAGGGTTCCCCTTAAAACCTGAGAGAAGCTGTCTCTGCTCTTTGATTAATTCATCAAAAATATCTTCTGGGCTATCCCACTCACCTCCATATGATGATACTCTATTTATTGTATGGAATCTCCAACAGAATATACACATCATATTACAGTACTGGATACTCGGAGTCATCTGTAAACATCTATGACTATTTATTCCATACCAGTTCTTGTAACAATGTTTTCCACCTCTTAGAACATTCTTGGTCCAGTGACAGATCTTAACAGCTGAATGCCTACCGACTATCCTATAGCCGCTCTTCATCAACCTATCCAATTCATCTAAATCGGCTCTAGATACAACCACAGTTCTTCCAATTAAGACTGAGTCAAAAGAATTAATTAAGGTTGGGTTTATCCTCTGAGATCTATTATTTCTTGGAGAAGTTCTTTATTAGATGTAGCTATAACTCCGAACTCTTTTCCAGCAGAGAGATCTATCTCATCAACTTCTCCACTCATAGAGATTATCTGATAGTATCCACCTGAAAGTTTTAAGATAAATAGAGAGGCCATGAAATCTAGAGGTCTAAGATATGGTCCTAGGCAGACGTAACCATCAACTCTCCCTGTTAAAATGTAGCATATCTCTAAAGCTGTTGAACCTAAGAAGATAGAGGAGCTAGATTCGTTTATTATCTTCTCAGCCCATCTCTTGTACTTCTCATTTCTAATAGACCAGCTGCTCACGATAAGATAAGATTCTCTAAGAGATTTCGTAGAAGTGAGGGTCGGTCTCTTTCCTGCTGCAAGAATAGTTCCTCCTTTTTCACCTAGATAAATCTCTCCATTTGAGTGGTCTATAACACCTCCTGCAATTATACCTTTTGAACTAATGCTTTTAGATATGACTATCGTAGTTGAGTATATGGGTATGCCTCTAGAAGCGTTTTTACTTCCATCGACTGGATCTATTAAAACATAGTAATCTGGATTCTTAGAACCTGATACTCCTAATTCTTCAGAGATTATCGCAACATTACTAAGTCTATCGTTTATTATGTTTATTACCGCTCTCTCTGCAGCTAAATCGAATCCATAAGATCTATCACCATAAGCTCCTACCCCTTTTGTTTTAAGCCCCCATCCAGATTTGATAGATTCTAGAGCATGTTCTCTAGCTGAGATCAAAGCATCTTCAATTATCTTAAGAAAGTCCACCATCTTCATCCATAAGACTCTGTACTTATAATATTAATATTTCACATAATAGATACTATCGCCACCTCAATAAGCCTATTATGTATTATAATTGAAAAGTTTCTACGATCGTCTTCTAAGGAATCGCCAAAGAATATCTATAGGATAATATGAGAAAAGAAATTTAAGAATGGGTATTTAATCTATAAGTTTTGTCAGTGGTCTAATCTTAACTACTTCTCGATTATATAGATTCTCAGGTTCTTCTCCTTTTAATACTTTAATTATTCCTTCAGCAGCATATTGGGCCATTCTATTCCTTGTATCGTAGGTTGCACTCCCAATATGTGGTGTCAGAACAGTATTCGGCATCTCTATTAAGGGACTGGTAGGAGGTAGAGGTTCTTCTTCAAAAACATCTAGACCTGCCCCGGCAATCCAACCTTCTCTTAATGCTTTAACCAATGCTTTCTCATCAACTACAGGTCCACGGGAAGTATTTACCAAGATGGCCGTGGGCTTCATCAACCTTAGTTCTCTCTCTCCTATCAAATGCCTTGTTTCATTTGTAAGTGGAACATGAATAGAGATGAAGTCTGACTCTCTTAAGAGATCGTCTATTTCTCGAAATTCTATTTCAAGTTCTCTCTCTAGATCTTCTCTTCTAATCTTATCATAATAGAGGATCTTCATTCTGAATCCTTTAGCTCTTCTAGCTACTGCTGCACCTATCCTACCCAGCCCTATTATGCCCAGCGTCTTCCCATATACTTCGTACCCAAGCATCATGGTAGGTGCCCATGCTAGTTTCCATTTACCTTCACGTATTATCCTATCAGTCTCAACTACTCTTCTAGCTGTAGAAAGAATTAAAGCAAACGCTAGATCGGCGGTAGTCTCTGTTAAAACTCCTGGAGTATAAACGATGTATACTCCCTTACTAGTTGCGTAATCTATATCGATGTGGTCTACCCCTACACTCATTGTACCTACAACTTTCAATCTAGGTGAAGAATCTATAACTTCTCTATCAATCCTTTCATTAAGAGTGCAGTAGATTGCATCAACATCCTTAATATTATCTAGTAACTCTTTTCTAGTAGGTGGGGCCAGCTCATCTCTATAGATTACCTCACAGTATTCTCTTAAAATCTTTAATCCAATCTCGGGAATTCTTCTAGTAACATAAACCTTCATCTTCATATCTTCTTTTCACCTTTTGCACTAAGTGATCTCTTAGCTCTAATATATAGTTGTGGCCATCTATTAGCGATCTCCTTCTCTACAATCTTAGCTAAAAGCTCACTAATACTAAACCTTGGAATCACGTTCTTCCAATAATTCAAAACAATACTAGATATAGGTGAGTAAAAAGCAAGCCTAGGCTGCTTCATAGCACTCTCAACTGCAAGTCTCCAAAACTTCTCCTCCACCTTCACCTTCCTCGAATCACTCGCCCTATTTACTCTCCTAATTTCTCGACCAGATCTCTTTTTCATAAGTAAAACTTAAAACATCTAAGATTAAACTTTTACCTATGTTAATTCGTTAAAATTGACAATCCATTAATAAATGAATAAGAAATACCAATAATAATCCACTTCCAAATGGATTAAGATGGACCCAATATACTTGTATCTTTAAAAACAGTGAATAAAAATCCCTAAAAGAACAAAAATCTCCCGCTTCAGGGAATTCGAGGAAACAAATCGGTGTGGGGTTCGTATACTTGTATAGTTTATTCTTTTTGAAACGGATAAAGTTTTATCTCGATTTCTATAATTTTGGATTTGTTTAAGGTATAAGATTTACCGTAAACCTTTTACATATATTATTGTTTTCAGTTTATGATGGATGTGTAATTTGGAAATGTTTTTATCGTGGGTGGTAGTTAGTTTAGTAGCAATGATTTCTGAGGAGAAGGTTCTGGATGCTTTGAGAAGTGTTATTGATCCTGAGATTGGGAAGGATATTGTTAGCTTAGGTATGGTTAAGGATATAAAGATATCTGATGATGGTGTTGTATCATTTGTTTTAGAGCTTACTACTCCTGCATGTCCTCTTAAAAGTGTATTAGAGGAGAGAGCGAGAGAGGCGGTTAAGAAGATAGATAAAGTTAAGGATGTTAAGATTAAGATTACTTCTAGAGTTATCTCTCAACCATTATCTAAAGAGATCCCTAATGTAAAGAATGTAATAGCTGTTGCAAGTGGTAAGGGAGGTGTAGGTAAGTCTACTGTAGCGGTGAATCTAGCTTTAGCATTAGCATCTAAGAAGGCAAGCGTAGGTCTACTTGATGCTGATGTATATGGTCCTACTATACCTAAGATGCTCGATATAATTCGCCCACCATTCTATATAGGTGAAGATAGAATAGAGCCGAGTCTCTCCTACATGGGTATAAAGACTATGTCCATGGGTTTACTAATCCCTGAGGATGCACCAGTTATATGGAGAGGACCACTAGTTGCGAAGGCTATAGAAGAAATGTTAAATAAAGTCGATTGGGGTGAGATAGACTACTTGATCGTTGACCTACCACCTGGAACTGGTGACGCCCCTCTTACTCTATCTCAGATAATTCCTTTAACGGGAGTAATAATAGTTACCACTCCACAAGATGCTGCTTTAAGAATAGCTTTAAAGGCTTTGAGAATGTTTATGAAGCTAGGGGTAGAGGTGATTGGAGTTATCGAGAACATGAGCTACTTCATCTGCCCAAACTGTGGCTCTAGATCAGAGATCTTTGGATACGGAAACTCCTACAGAATATGTAAAGAATTGAATATACCGTTCTTAGGTGAGATACCATTAGCTCAAGAGGTTAGAGAAGGTGGTGATATGGGTAGACCGGTCGTAATAAGAGACCCAGACTCTCCTGCAAGTAAAGCATTTATGGAGATAGCGGAGAAAGTGGCTGGGAGAGTGAGCATCATAGTTAGAAAGAAGCTTGAAGAAGCTAAAGATAAAGAGAAAAGTTGATTATATCACGGGCTCTAATCCAGGTATCTTAACTCTATTATAGATGATATCTAGTATCTTTAACATAGAGTATATCCAGATAAAGTAGACTATTGTGATGAATAGATATGTTTCTAATGGTTTAAAGGTTTGAGCTGTAATTGAGACTCCTGTATTAAGGAACTCTCGAACGCCTATAACTATAAGAGCAGTTGTACTCTTAGCCATGGATGCGAGTTCATTAGACCATGCTGGTATAACTATTCTTAAAGACTGTGGTACAACAACGTACATGAGTATCTTTCTAAGTGGGAGACCTAGAGATAGAGCAGCGAGGAACTGGTCTTTGAATACAGCCTCCATTGCACCTTTAAGATAACCTTTCTGATAGGCTCCGCTATTCAAAGCTAGAGTTAGGTATCCAACTGTGATTACATCTAGCTTTAACCCAGTCAAGACTGGAAGAGTAAAATAGATTAGAAAGAGTTGAGCTATCAATGGTGATCCTCGGAAGAATTCTACATAAACATTCACGATGATCTTCACAATCTTACCTCCATAAATATCTCCTAATGCTGCAAGTATCCCTAAGATAATTCCCAACCCTACACCTACCAGTGTAACTTGAAGAGTCGTTAAGAAACCGTTTAACAAGAAATCTGAGAAATCTAATAGAAATAACATGTGCTTTTCACTATCCTAAGAGTTTAGCCATGAATCTTCTTGCTCTCTCAGTAGTTGGTGAAGTGAAGAATTGTTCTGCATCCCCTATCTCAATTATCTCACCTTGATCCATGAAGATCATCTCATCAGCTACCTCTTTAGCAAACCTCAATTCATGGGTTGCAATAAGCATAGTTATTCCTCTATCTGCCAAATCTTTCATAACAGATATTACCTCCCACTTTAATTCTACATCAAGAGCTGCCGTTGGTTCATCAAATAATATAATCTCTGGATCCATAGCTATAGCTCTAGCTATACCTACTCTCTGCTGCTGTCCTCCTGAAAGCTGGGCTGGATAATAGTTTGCCCAATCCTCCATCTTTACCAATCTCAATGCTTCCATAGCCTTACTCCTCGATTCTTCTTCAGAGTATCCGAGAACATGCTTGAGCCCTAGCATAACATTTCTCAATGCTGTTAAATGTCTAAAGAGTGAGGGTTCTTGAAAAACGAAACCGATCTTAGCTCTAAGCTTATTGAGGTCTTGCTTAGTAGCGTAAACATCTACATTGTTGAAGTATATGTTTCCACTAGTAGGTTTCTCTAAAAGTCCAAGGCATCTTAGCAAAGTGGATTTTCCAGAACCACTTGGACCGAAGATTACTTTTGTTTCACCTCTACCTATCCCTAGAGAAACGTTTTTGACTGCTACAACTTTTCCATAAACCTTTACTAGATTCTTACACTCAAGAACGTTCATAATCCCAACTCTCGCTTCTTCTTACTTCCCCATTTATCTAGATAGGTAGCTAATGGAAATGTTAAAGCTACATATATTAGTGCTGATGCGATGTATGGGAAGACGAGAGAACGTGTAGCTGCTCTAAGAATATCTGTATGTTTCATCAACTCTAAAACTCCAATTATAAATGAGTATGAAGAATCTTTTATCAATAAGGCTATCTCGCTCCCGAGACCTGGAACAGCTAAGAATAATGCTTGCGGTAAGATGACATGTCTCAATGCTTTAAAACTCGATAATCCAAGAGATGTTGCAGCAAGCATCTGGCTTCTACCAATACTTCCAATTGAACTTCTAAATATCTGTGATTGGTTTGCACCACTGACAAGTCCAAGAGCGATTACAGATGTAAGATACGAATCTTTGAAGATTGGAATATATCCTCCTAAACCGAAATATAATAAGAACATGATGGAGAGTACGGGTACTGATCTAAAGACTTTCTCATATCCATCTGCAATATATCTGAGAGGGGCTATACCGTAGATCCTAATGAATGAGAAGATTATTCCAAGAGTTAGACCTAATAGAAAAGATAGGAGAGATATTGATAAGGTTATTGGGACGGCGCGGAGGAGGAAGGTCAATTGCTCAATAGGGGTCATTGTTAATCTCTTTAAGCTAATACTTCTGGAGAACTCCATTTACGATGTAATTCTGCAACTTTGCCCTCCATTATCAATTCTGCTAAAACACCATTTATCTTTGATACTAGTTCATCAGCATCTTTATGAGCGACGAATGCGACAGGCCAGTAAGGTTCGCTGAAGACTGTTACTAGAGGTGTCTCCTCCGTCATAATCCACCAGGTAGTTATAGGTGTCTCAGCATATACAGCATCTATTCTTCCAAGCTTCAAGTCTTCGAGAGCTATACCAAAATCATCATAAGATCTTGCTTGATCCATAGATATAACACCTTTCTTTACTAAATCCATTAATTCTGCTTCTTGTGTTGTCCCAGACCCAGTTCCCACAACTAGTTTATACTTTGCTATCTCTTCAATATTCTCAAGTTCTTTAATACCTAGTTCCTGAGCTCTCTTAGTCAACATTATTAGTTGAGATTCAGTAATCGTATGATAAAGTGTGAACTGTACTTCTTCTAATCTCTCTGGTGTTATAGAGAACCCGCTCACCCCGAGATCGATGTCTCTATTCTTTACTGCAACTATGATCGTAGCGAAATCCATCGTCCTCCACTCTACCTTAAGTCCAAGCCTACTCGCTATAAGCTCCATCAACTCTACTTCAAAACCTATCACCTTACCAGTTTTAGGATCTAAAAACTCGAAAGGTGGCCAATCTGGAGAGGTTCCAATTATTATTGTACCTCTTTTTTGAATAGCCTCCCAGACAACATCCTTAACTGGCACGGTAACTGTCGTAGTTAAGGTAACTTCTCTAGCAGGGATGAGTAATGGCTCTATAGCTGCTACTATTCCTAACAAAATTATTATAACGATTAATATAGCAATAGTTTTCGAAATCGCTCTATTCTCTCCGATAATATATACTCTCCCATGCATGGGATACATAAGAACGCAATGATTATTAAAATTTTCTATGGTTATCGACTCTCATCTCTTTTAATCTATTATATCTCTAGTACGGTTACTCCTCTCTCTGCTAAATATTTCAAAAGATGGTTCATATACATCTTATTGAAACCTATCATCTCAGGAGGGAGAACTCCTTTCTCTCTTATTATCTTCTTTGCAAGAAGTAGAGCAACCCCAGCAGCCGTATACCCAGTAGTTCTAGATAATGCAGTTATATTTTTCTCTTCATCATATAGATCAATAACTTGAAATATCTTAGAGAATTCTAAACCTCCTTTAACACCTTTTAAGACAATTCTCAATAAGAGCATATCTGGTAGATTGATT